>CALVYO010000013.1 GCA_944372275.1 uncultured Bacilli bacterium | reverse complement strand
TTTTATCTTGCCTTTTTGCGTATAGCAAACTACCAGGAATTTTGACTTTTGCTCTATAACTTTCCTATTATACAAAATAAAAGAGTTTATGATTACATAAACCCTTATAAAATCTAGCTTAAATTGATAGTAAAATGTTTCACCAATATAGTTGTTGCAGTCCCATGCCTTACCAACTTGGCTATGGACCCGTGTAAATAAATTATAGCAAAATAATTTTACTTAATCAAGTATTTTACTATAATTTATTCATTATTTAAATAAATTATACTTAATTATGTTATTCGAAGTTTCAATTAATAACTTGGCATACTCTTCTTTTTCTAAAATATATTCTTTCGTAACTTCATTATATTCTTTATAATCTTCTAATTGATTATTATAATATATTTTATCAGTTACCCAATTACCATTTGGAAAAACTACGATATTATCTTCTACATTAAATATATCATTTCCTAAAGCATATTTAGTTTCTACACCAAACATATTACCAATAGTAGGCATTACATCAATTGATCCCATTAACTTATCTATTTCTTGGTGTTCAAGATTTTCACCCCAAATAATTAACGGAACTTTAGTTAATTCTTCATAATCATAAAAATCTAATTTTTTGCCTAAATATTTTTCATATTCTTTTTTTGTAAATTTGGCATCGTGATCACCATAAATTACAATTATTATATCATCTTTATTTTCTAACTTATTAATAAATTCACCTATCGCTTCATCAGCATAATGAACCAATTTAATATAATTACCTATTCTAGTTCCTTCAGATCCGCCAACATCAAATTCGATTCCATCAGCATAAAAAGGTGTATGATTAGTTAACATAATTAACGTACCATAAAATTTATCATACTCTAAATTGTTAATAATATCTACTGATTGATTAAAGAACGATTTATCAGATAAACCTAAACCTATTTTATCACTCAAATCATAGTCATCATAACAATAAAACTTATCATAACCTATTTTTTTATACATTTTATCACGATTCCAATATGAGCACAAATTTCCATGCATACTAAATGTATAATATCCTTTTTCCTTAAAAGACTTTATTATTGAATTATATTCATTATTCTCATAATTAACAAATACTGTTCCAGTAGCAATTGGTAATATTGAATTAGTTATCGTAAATTCTGTATCACTACTAGTACCAACACTTTCTTCCGAATAATAATTATTAAAGTAAATACCTTCGTTTTTTAATTTGTATAAATTGGGTGTTATAGTTTCATTAATAAACATACTTTGGATACTTTCCGCGTGAATAAATAAAACACTTTTATCTTTAAATATATTGGTATATTCATTAGTTTTTGTTTCTTTATTACTATAAAATTGGTTAACTTCTTCTTTTGCTTTTTCATAACCACATTTTGGACAAATAAATTTAGAAGTCATATAAAATAAATCATTTAATTGATATGTATAAATACCCATATTTCTTACGACATATGACTTATTCCAATCGTGTTTTAAACGGTATATGTCATTAGAAGTTAAAGTTAATAAAGAAATTACCAAAATAGCAAAATAAATTAAAATATTTTGTTTAAATAATTTTATATCTTTTTTATTAGAAATTTTTTTATATAATATCAACATTAAAATTATTTGCCATAAAAATAGAAAATCATTTAATTGAATAACCCCTGTTACTGCTTCACTAGGAAGTAAAAATGCTAAATAAAGAGAACTTAGCAAATAAATTGAAGCAAAATCACTATAATTATTATAATACATTGAATTAATTATACATAAAGATGTTAATATTATAGATGTGACTAAAAAATATAAATTTCTTCTTTTAAATAAAAAAGAAAAAGCATAAATAAACATTAAAAAACTTAAATCAAATAACAAAAATCTTAAATCTTTAAAACCTACTGTTAAATAAAGTAAAATACAACTATTAATTAAATTTGAAATAATAAAAAATATTCCTAAATCTTTTAATGATGATGGAAGAATAAACTTACGCATATTATCAAAGCTCCTATTACAAATCCTATTATATTATTCTTTTTATCTTGATGTTTTAAATGCTCTAACAATTCAAAAAATACTATATATACTAACATTCCTAAGGTAATAGCAAACATCATTCCTATAAAATACTCACTAATTTCACCTATTAAAAATAATATAAATCCACCAATGAAAGTAGATAAAGAAATAATAAAACTAATCATAATTATTTTTGTTTTATTATATTTTGCATCTTTTAATGTGCTTCCTATTACCATACCTAAAGGAATATTATGTAATCCAATTCCTATTCCTAATAAAATACCTAGATTAAAGTTTTTATTTAACGTCGAATATAAAACCATCCCTTCAATTAAATTATGAATAATCAAAGCAATTGAAGACATTAATCCAATATGAAAAACGTGTTCTTTATTATTAGAGTGCTCATGATCTGGAATAAACAAATCTAATATTTTTAATAAAATTAAACCAATTAAAGCATAAACAATCATTTCAAAATAATTAATATGTTCTAACGTATGAGGTATTACTTCTAAAAATATTAAACAAAACAAAACACTAAAAGCAATACTAATCGATAATTCAGATATTTTTTTCTTTCTTTTAAATAATAATATTATAACTGTTCCTAATAAGACAGTTAATCCAAATAAAAATGTAATAAACATAACAATCACTCCTTAAATAATCTAGGATATTTTTTAATCAATTTATCGACAAAAATACTCATCAGACTAAATATTATAGTCGAAACGGACACTAATATCAAGATAAAAATAAACATTTTCAAATTTAAAATTGTTAAAGAAAAAAATTCTCTAAAGCCAACTACGGTTGTAATAAAACCAATTATCAATAAAATAATTAAAGAAAATCTTAATTTGTTTAAAGGATAACATATTTTAAATAATAATAAGAATCCTGTAAATCCAGTCATTAAAACACATAAAGTTGATATTTGGTTATCACTTAATTTAATTAAATTACCTAATATCGCTAAAACTAAAATATTTAATACGATTGTCAAAGCCGTTGGCAAAGATTTACTAAAAACATTAATTAAAAAATTACCTTTAATTAAATTATCATTTGGTTCTAACGCTAAAATAAAAGATGGAACACCGATTGTAAAGAAATTAGTTAAAGTTAACTGAATCGGCTGGAAAGGATAATTAAAATTGACTACCATAAAAATTAAAACTAGCAGAAAAGCATAAGTCGTTTTAGCTAAAAATAAAGTAGCACTTCTTTCAATATTATTAATTGTTCTTCTTCCCTCTTTAATAATATTAGGAATAGAATTAAAATCATCATCTAATAAAATTAATTGACTGACATTACGAGCAGCATCAGTACCACTTTTAATAGTAATACTACAATCAGCTTGCTTTAAAGCTAAAACATCATTTACTCCATCACCAGTCATCGCTACAAAGTGATTTTTACTTTGTAATTCTTCAATTAATTGTTTTTTTTGAACTGGCGTTACTCTAGAAAAAACATTATATTTATCGATATCATCTAATTTTTCTTTAGATAAATCAATTCCTTTAGGTTTTATACCTACCGCTAACATAACCCGCGAAATTGTCTTTAAATTATCTCCTGAAATAACTTTAATATCGACATTTTGTTTTTGTAAATAATTTAGCATTTTTTTAGCATTTTTTCTTATTTCATCTTTTAAAATAATAACACCGATTGGTTCATCATCTTTCGTTATCAATAAAGTTCTATTATCTTGATTTTGAATAACTTCATCGATTTTTTTATCACTTAAAAATTCTGGTGCTCCAATTAAAAACTTACCTTCTTTAAATATAACGCCACTATATTTATTGATAGGTGAAAAAGGTATTTTTTCAATCACTTTATAATTATTATATTTTTTAAAATAATTATTTAATGCTTCACTAGTTGCATTATCGGCATCTAAGGTATTTACTATATTCCCCATTATTTCATTTAAATCATAATCTTTTAATTTTATAACATCTACTACTTCCATTTTACCACTTGTAATAGTGCCTGTTTTATCTAAACAAATTGTATCAACTCTAGCTAACATTTCAATACAATATAATTCTTGAACTAAAACATTAAGTTTAGATAATCTAATAACGGAAACTGCTAAAACAGTACTAGTTAATAATACTAATCCTTCTGGTATCATTCCTAATAAAGCAGCAACTGTATTAACAATTGATATTTCTAAATTTTTATCTAAGTTATATTGATTAATAAATAATAATATACCTAAAGGAATAATACATATTGAAACTAATTTGATTATTTTATTTAATGAATTCATTAAAATAGAATTTAAAGGTTTTACGTATTTAGCATCTTTACTTATCGTATTAACGTAATTATCATCGCCAACATGAATTACTTTAGCAATTGCTTTACCGACTACGACAAAACTTCCTGATTTTACTTCATCATCTTTTTTATAACTTATTAAATCAGATTCACCAGTTATAAAAGCTTCATTTACATCGATATTGCCTTCTAATATAACACAATCTGTTACAATTTGATTACCTGGTTTTAAAATAATAATGTCATCTTTGACGATATCTTCATTTTTGATACTAACAACTTTACTATTCCTAATAACATTAGTCTTTAAAGAAGTAATAATTGACAATTTATCAACTATCCTTTTAGATCTTATTTCTTGAATCATACTTATTAAAGTATTACATATTACAATTCCCATAAATAAAAGATTTTTATAAGAACTTACTAAAAATACTAATAAGGCTAAAACAAAATTCAATATATTAAACAAAGTAAATATATTATCAGTAATTATTTTTAATATACTTTTGGTGGGAACAACTTTATTTTTATTAATTAATCCCTTTTTTATTCTTATATTTACTTCTTTGCTACTTAATCCTTTATAATTATGTTCCATAGTAATTACCTCTTTATTATTTTATCACAACAAACTAATTATATCAAAAAAAACTAATATTTTACATGACAATTTTGTAATATTAGTTTTTTTACTTAATACCTACAACTATCAAAATTATTTGGATCATTATATGATCTATATTTATCATCTACGCATACTCCAGGTTGATTTTTAGCGCCAGTTATATCAATTAAATAAGATAAATAATCGCTTATACAAGTTTTACCTGTTCCAGTATTACATTTAAAATCATATGTTTTTCCACTATAACTTCCATAATAGTCAGCATAAGAATTTTCATCATTATAATTTCTTATTTCTTTAATAATCGAAGGTGTTAAGATAAATGTATACATTGGTTCTTCAGAATAAATTTCGTGTCCTTCTACATCACGATTATTTAAAATAAATTCATCAACTACAGGATTAGTATTTGAGCAATTTGTTCTATCACCTAATCCATAACACCAATTTGAACCTGTTTCTCTACCACTAGCATCTATATCAGGGAATGGATCATATAAATCTATTGGCCTATATATTAAATTAATATCACCTTTATTAGGATTATTAGGATTATTAGGATTATTAGGATCTGATGGATCATATGGATTATCTGGATCATCTTCAGGTATTAATTCAGAATAGACTTCAAATTCACATTGCCAATTACCATACTTTTCTTTATCTATCGCATCTAATATGCTATCAACAGCGGTTGATTTATTTGGAACTTTGTGACCCAAATTACTATATGTAATTGATAATTCACCATTATCATATTCTTTGCCATATAAACCATCTGGAGTTTTATATTCTACTGGAAAATTACTATATCCTAAATAAATATAATTAAATGTTTTTCCTTGTGAAATGTATTGTGATTTTAACGTTTCTAATTGTGCTGCATTAAATGATATGTTACCATCTTTATTAATATGGTCATATATACCAGCAGGAATATTAAAATCTATATTTGCACCTTTGGTCATTTCAACTTTTGTACATTTTTTTATACCTAACATTTCTCTTGTACATTTATTTGTACTTTCATCACAACTTGTAAGTACTTCAATACCACCTTTTACAGTTTGGCAATCATTTTTATTTTCTTTTTTTGTAGGTTCAATTTTTTTATCCATTTCTTGATTTACACTATATAAACCGCTTGATCCATTAATTGTATAATTATATTTAACTATTGCACTAGGTTCAACAAAATATAACCATTGGTCCCAAGATGAACCACTGCTATAATTTTCTGATTCAGAGGTAATTGATGAATTTACCCATGTTGAATTATTATCAGCATTATAACATTTTAACATATCATTATATATTTGTTTAGCATCATTTTTAATATCTTCATATTCTTTTAATTTTCCATCAACATCAAAAGTAACGCCAGAGCTGGCACAAGTTGTTGACACATTTACTGCTTCAACATAAGTTCCATTGCTTTTACTACCATATGCTGGACTACTATAACTATAATCAGTTTTTGTACAAGTATATGATTCTTGGCAAGTACAACCGGTTTTCCCTGGATCACTACAAGCACATGGAACAGATCTGTAACATGTACAATCATTATTTGTTTCTTCAATATAACTGTCATTTTGATCACGTTCTGACAAATATTCGTTAAAAGCAAGTTCTATTTCATTATTTTTATTTTTTAAATCAGTAGTAAATTTATCCCACTCAATTGATTTGGTTTTACAAGTTCTACTACCACTTACACTATGTCCATTCCATACAAAATGTTGACCTGCTTTTACTTTAATTGTTTCTGAATTAAAAGCACCAGTTAAGTTTTCTATACAATAAACCTCACAATAAGGTGAACTAATTTTTTCATCATGGTATTTTAATGGTTGATTCTTATCAGACCATTTATGCTCATTTATTGTATACATAGCATTTTCATCTGAAAAAACACAATATTTCCAATAATCTTCTTCATTTAATTCCTGTGATGTATCAGTGTAAAAAACATTTTCTTGATTGATACATGTTCCCACATTATAACTTGGCGTACAATTATATTTTTTCTTAACATCAACCTTTTCATCTTGAGTTATACAACCAGCAGATTGATAACTAGAAATTGTCCAACTTGTCCCAAATTGTGAATTATACAAATCAAAACATTGTTCATATAATTCTTTATTTTCTTTTAAATATTCATTAGTGAATGATTCTGAAGGATATAAAGGCAATTTTTGGCAAGATTTTATTATTTTGTTTTGCTCATTAATTTGTTCACTATCTACACTACAATTATACAGGCAATCAAAATATTTATAATTATTACCCCATCCTACTTCACTGCGACATTTATCTTCACAGCCATCAAAGCTTGGATAATTACCTCCATATGGATATTCTTCCTCATCTAAATCATTAAAATCAACTTTTTCACAAGTTGCTGTTGCATAACCACAATTTAGATTTTCATATTTTATATAATCCCATTGCGTAACTACACCAACAGACGATGGATTCGTTTCCGAAATTTTATTTACTTGTTCTTTCACAGACTCAACAAATGAAACAAAGAAACTTTGTTTCTGTACAAATACACTTTTAATCCGATTCTTTACTAAATTATATAATTCAATATTATTAGAATTTTTATATGCATCATAAACACCATAACATGTACATTCATTTATATACCAAACTTTATTTGCAACGTTTGTCTTACCATTAACAGTGTATTTTATACCGTTAGCAACTTCTGGTAAAGCATAAATACCATTTAAACCACTTTTTCTATAGGTAGATTCTAATTTACTCATAAAACTAGAGTAATTACTAATACCACTATTTACTTCTTCACATGTCAGACTTAATTTAAAAGTATCTTTAAAATACACTAAACCTATTCCTGCACCTTTATTACCAGTAACATATGATTCGGCCAAAATATCAGTATTTTTACCACCACTAGTTTTAGAACAAACATTTTGAAGTGAAACACCACCACTATAAGAAGCAGACTCACTTAAATCAACAATATTCAAATTTCCATTAAAATAACTAGTACTTGATGCTCCTGGAACATTTTTATATCTTGTAATTATATCACCAGTGGTTAAAGCAGCACAAGGTAAAACTCTACCCATTGCTGAATTTACTGGTTTCCAGTTTACATATCCTAAAAATCCTAATTCATAACTTGTTCCAAGATACATTTTTCCATCAAAAGTTAGCATCGTAATAGGCTCAACAGTAATCCACAAATTATTAAACAAAGCATCATCAGGATTAGAAGAGGTGTTAACAGATTCGGCAATATTTTTTAAATCATCTGCAGATAGTCCAAATAATTTTGAATACAAACTAACGATTCTCGAATCATTTATATCCAATTTATCCGTATCAGCCCATTCCCATATTCTATCCAAATCCCAATTTTCTATATATGATTGTAATGAGACATTGAAAGGTGAAAATAAACTACTTAAACTTTCAGCAGTATAAATATAGCCACTAAAACTTGCCCATGGATTACCATCACCAGATTTAGTTAATTTATTATAAACATTACATCCTGATGTTCCCATTAAATATTGAACTTTACTACATCCTGTCCCTAATACAACATAATTTTCACTGCTACCTAATATATTAAAATGCTCGTTATATGCTATTATATTAGACGAATGACCAACTTGGGTACCATCTGTTTTTAATAATGTAACTCTCATACCCCTAATATATTTTGGACCATCTGAAGTTGCAAAATTTGTCCAATAATTATACTTATCAGTATTACTACCAGAACCAGAAGGCAAACTTGTAATATCCGTTGCAGCATTAATCTTTACAAAACATATTACCAAACCAACCACTAAAAATAATAAAACAAAATACTTTTTTTTCATTTAATCACACTTAATCAATTAATATTGATTCCTTTCTATTTTATAATTATTCTAGAAATTTAATATCATTAACATGTTATATCGTTTTACCATTCATCTTTAATAATTATATCAAATTCATTATAAATAGTAAATGAATATTTAAAAATTATTTAATATTATAAAAATTATCTACATAATAAGGATTTAATATAATTGTATGTTGGTCATTATATTCGTCTATTTCTATGTATCCAATAATATTTTCAGATAAAATGATATAATCATTATCTCCTTTTTTTACTAAATAAGGAACATCTTCTTTATAACATCCAACTATAACCATTTCATCATTATGTTTAGCAATTTGATTACCTCTTTTAATAATAAATTCATTTATTTTATTTATTTCTTTGATATCTAATTGATTTAAAGTACTCGATAATTTAGAATCTTCCATAAATAAACCATTTTCCATTATATTATTTCCATTTCCTTTACCGGTTATATGATAAAAATATACCATATCTTCAAAATCTAAATTTTCAAAAAAATCTTGAACATCCATTTCCATTATCTCACCACTTTCAAAAGATTTTTATCGATGCTATTATCGATAAAATGATTTCGAAATTAATATGACTATAATATAAAATTAATGCTGCTATACTTAAAAATGGTCCATAAGGTATTTCATGATTTTTATTAGTTTTCAATATAAAAACAGATACAGGTAAAGCAATAAAAGCTGATAAAAATATTGTAATAATAGACAATTTCCATCCTATCATTAAACCAAATACAGCCATTAATTTAATATCGCCGCCACCCATGGATTCTCTTTTAAATATAAAGTCACCAAACAATTTAAGTAATAACATAATTATAAACGAAATTAAAGCACTGAACAATGAATGTAGTAAAACCTCTAACCCACTTATAAAATATATTTCAATCATCAATAGTATACTAAATACAATTAAAACACTATCTTCAATAATCATATAATAATAATCACTTAAAATAACTATTATCAATAATGACGTAAATGTTAAAGCAATTATTAAATTTAAAGATATACCAAATGATAAATAACAAATAACAAATAATAATCCACAAATTATTTCTGCTATTGGATAAAATATAGATATTTTACATTTACAATTAAAACATCTACCTTTTTGTAATATATAAGATATTATAGGTATCAATTCAAACCAATTCAACACATGATTACAATTTGGGCAATGACTATTTGGATAAATAATCGATTCGCCTTTTGGTAATCTATATGCTACAACATTATAGAAGGAACCAAATATGGTTCCTAATATAAATAATCCAATTATAAAACTTATTTCCATAATTATCCCCCTACATCTGTAAAGTACCATAAACACTAAACATTGGTATTACTATTGATAAAACAATTCCTCCAACTGTAAATGTTAAAAATAAAATTAAGGCTGGTTCTATAAATGTTTTAATTCTAGTAACTGCATTCCTATGTAATTCTTGATAATAACTAGACACTTTACTCATCATTTCCGCTAATTGACCAGTTCTTTCACCTGTTATTATCATCTCATAAGCAGGTATCGGAAATGCCCAATGATCTTTAAATGCCAAAGAAATTCTTTCGCCTTTTGCTAAATTAGTTATTGTGTCAAGAATCAACATTTTGTATATTTCATTGTTAGTTATTTTATTTAAAATCTCCATACTATCAGTAATAAATACATTGTGTGCTAAAAGTGATGCAAATGTTTTAGTAAACATCGTAACTTCATTGTAAATAATTACATTACCAAAAATAGGTAAATGCATTAAAATCCATTGTATTGTAGTTTTAAATGCTTTAACATTTTTATATAAATAAATAAATATTATAATAAATAAACAAATACCAATTATCAAATATAAATAATATTTTTGTAAAAAACTACTTAATGACATAACAAATAAAGTTATATCTGGTATCTTTGCACCATCTATTCCTTCGTATATTTCAACAAATTGAGGAACAACCCATACCATTATAAATACTACTGCTGCTATAGCAAAAACAAATATAATTGAAGGATATGTCATAGCAGTAATCATCTGTTTTCTAGTTTTATCAGATTCTGTAAAATAATTTGCCATATCATCTAATACTTCTGGAAGTTCACCAGTCATTTCGGATGTTTTAACCATATTTATAAACAATCTTGGAAAGGCTTCTCCTTGTTTATCCATAGCAGTTGAAAAATTATCTCCCATCGTTAAATCATATATCATCATTCTAAATATTCTAACATATGAACTTTTTTTAAATTGATGAGACAATATTTTTAATGCTTCAACTAAAGGTATTCCAGCTTTTATATATGTAGACAATTGTGTACAGAAAAAAATTAAATCACGAGTTTTTATTTTATTATGATTATTAGATGAACCATTACCGTATATTTTTTGAATCCATTTGTTTGTTTCAATACTATAAACTTCATTACCTTCACTTAATAGAAATGAATGAACTTCTACTTTTGAATATGCAGGAAAGTACCCTTTAATAATTTTACCATCTGGATCTTTTGCTACATATTTATACATAACTTTTTCTTCACTTTTTTCAGCATCTGCCCCTTCAAAATCTAACAACAATGCTTCTCTATTTATATCTTTTTTATTTTGAGCATCTTTTACAAAACGGTTATTAGCAAATAAATTTTTAATTTTTTTAGGTATATTACCAACCGAAATAAAGAAAGCATTAATATAATCAGAAAATTTCTTTTTTTCTATTACAACATTTTCATTGATGTAAATATCTGCTTTTTTCTTTTCTTTTAATTCTTCTTTTTTCTTAGCAATTTGTTCTTTTTCTTTTCTTCTATTTTCTGCTAATCTTTTTTTATTTTCCTCATCAATCTGTCTATTTCTTTCTCTAGCAAGTGCTTTCTTTTCTTGTTCCATTTGTTGTTTTTGTAACATTTTATTATTAATATCATTTAATTTGATAAATCCTCTTGTAATTATCACAAAAGGGAAAATAAAGCCAAACACTACATATCTTATAAACAAATAAACTAATCTTGATAAAATAGTAAATCCAATAAATACATATTTTAAAAATCCATACCAAAAATATGATAAGTATAAAAATACAAAACTTATAATTTTTATAAAATATAATAAAGTTGACATAACAATATCTATAAAAATAAATAATGTAATAAAAAATCCAACATTTATATATTTTATTAATTTAATTAAAAAAACAAACAAAAAACGCACCATTTTGTAAACGTATATAAATGGCATTAAATATACTGGTTTATTCAATAGTATCACCACGCATTCCCTTTTGTTATTCTTACACTATTATGATTATATCATATTTTTTTAAAAAGTAAAACTTTTTTTGTAAAATTCATATAATATTTTGAAAGGAGGAAAATCATGTATCCATATTATAATTTTCCTTACGTCCCTTTTTCTCAAGTTCCTAAAGCAAGCGGATTAAAATCACTATTTGGTAATATCAAATGGAGTTCTATTTTAAGTGGAACACAAAAAACTTTAAATGTTGTTAATCAAGCAATTCCTATTATTAAACAAGCGGGTCCAGTTATTAATAATGCTAAAACTATGTTTAGGATTATGAATGAATTTAAAAAAGTTGATATCCCTCAAAATAATGTAATTGAAAATCCTGTTTCTGAAATTAGTAGTCCTGAAACAAAAATAGAAAAAAATAATACAATTGGTCCTACTTTTTTCCAATAAAAAAGTCGAATTTAATCGGCTTTTTTACTATCTTGTTTTTTTCTTAATTCTGTATTCAAAATCTTTTTTCTTAACCTATAACTTAATGGAGTTACTTCAACTAACTCATCATTATTAATGTAATCTAAACATACTTCTAAACTCAATAATCTTGGTCTTTTTAAAACAACCGTATGATCACTTCCACTTGCTCTAGTATTGGTTAATTTTTTACCTTTAACAACATTTACAGCTAAGTCATTATCGTGATTATTTTCACCAACTATCATACCTTCATAAACTTCAGCTCCAGGTTCAATAAACATAATGCCTCTATCTTCTAATTGTCCTAAAGCGTATGCAGTTGCTTTACCATTTTCCATGGAAACTAATACACCCTGTTTTCTTTGCCCTACTTTAGAGCCTGCTAGTTTGCGATATTCTTTGAATGTATGATTAATGATACCATATCCTTTAGTCATTGTCATAAATTCTGTCATAAAACCAATCAATCCTCTTGAAGGTACTAAATAATTTAATCTTACTTGATTATCACGACTTGTCATATTTAACATTTCCCCATCACGATTACCTAATGCTTCTATTACAGATCCAACATATTCTTCTGGAACTTCAACTAAAACATCTTCAAAAGGTTCACATTTAATTCCGTCTATTTCTTTAATAATTACTTGTGGTTTAGACACTTGAAGTTCAAAACCTTCTCTTCGCATATTTTCAATTAAAATAGATAAATGTAGTTCTCCTCTACCAGATACTATAAATGATTCACTATCATTTGGTTCTACTTTTAAAGATACATCTCTTTCAGTCTCTTTATATAATCTTTCTTCTATTTTTCTAGCGGTTAATAATTTTCCTTCTCTTCCACAAAATGGACTAGTATTAACCCCAAATGTCATTTGTAATGTAGGTTCATCTATTCTAAGTAAAGGCAAAGCATCTTCTTTACCTTGCGTACATACAGTTTCACCAACTTCAATATCAGGTAATCCTGCTATCGCAACTATTTCACCGGCTTTAGCTTCATTTATTTCAATTCTTTTTAATCCTAAATATCCATACATTTTTTGAATTCTAAATTGTTTAATTGATCCATCTCTTCTTACACAAGAAACTAATTCATTTACTTTTGCTTTACCTCTTTTAACTCTACCAATACCAATTCTTCCAACAAAATCATTATAATCTAATAAGGCTGGTTGAAATTGAAATCCACCATCTAAATCGACATTCGGAGCAGGTATATAATTTACAATCGCTTCTAATATTGGTTGCATAGTGTGTTCTTGTGTTTCAATTTCAGGATGAATACTTGATGTACCATTAATAGCAGATGCATAAATTATTGGAAAATCTAATTGATCGATATCAGCCCCTAAATCAATAAATAAATCTAATACTTCATCAATTACTTCTTTAGGACGAGCAGTAGGTTTATCTATTTTATTAACTACAACTATTGGTGTTACTCCTGCTTCTAAGGCTTTCTTTAAAACAAATCTAGTTTGTGGCATAGTTCCCTCATAAGCATCAACTACTAATAAAACACCATCAACCATATTCATAATTCTTTCTACTTCACCACCAAAATCAGCATGTCCAGGTGTATCTAATATATTTATTCTATACCCATCATAATTTATAGCCGTAGTTTTAGCTAAAATAGTAATTCCTCTTTCTTTTTCAATTTCATTAGAATCCATAGAATATGTATTTTCATTTTCTCTAAAAGTTCCTGACATCTCTAATAATTTGTCTACCAACGTTGTTTTTCCATGATCGACATGGGCAATAATTGCAATATTTCTAATTTTCTCCATAAAATCAACTCCCTAATCAACTGTGTAATTATAACACGTTTAAAATTATTTGTAAAGAAAAAATAAAAGTGTTTACTTTTATTAAAATTCTTCTTTTTTTCTAAATTTTAGTATAATAATTACAACTGCTATTACAGAAACTACTGCAACGCCAACACCAATTAGTAATATATTGTTGTTTTTTTCTTCAACTACTGTTTTTTCATTTTCAAAATCAAAGCTAAATTTTATTTCACCATCATCTGGTGTTACAAGATTCCAAGTTAAAGTTTTTTTATCTTCAGATATACTTGTTGCATTACTGCTATTAGGTATAACCGGTAAAGTTACAATAAATTTAATATCATTTTCGAAATCATCCCTTATATTTATACCTGAATATTTAAAATTTGCTACATATGTATTTTCTTCTTTTTTAAATATTTTAAAATCTAATATACTATATGTATCAGCAATTTCAAAATTAGCATCATCACCAGTTACATTTTCTATATTATCTATTTTTGTAATAAACTTAAATCCTTTGTAATCTCCTTCTTCATATCTTTCATAAGTATAGTATGATTTAAGTTCTGATATTCCTAATTCTTCTTCTAATGCTTTCCACCTTTCCTCATCAGAATAAGTTTTATCAGTGTCATTTTTTTCATTTAAAAATGCATCAATAAATTCATTATCATAAGATACCAACATCGAGATATCAATTGATTTATCATCATTAATAACAAAATTAAAATTTTGTTTAGTGCCACATCCAGTTAATAATAAAACTAATAAAATTAATAAAACTTTTTTCATAAATCTCTTCCTTTCTTAAATCTATTAATTATTTTATTTACAAATTTATCACCAAATACTATATTAAATAAATTATTTTTGTATGATAAATAAAAATATATTATTGCTCCGATACTAGCATATATAATAATTTCAATAAATGACCATAATCTTGTTGTTGGAAAATCACCTAAAAATAACCTTATTATCATTAAAGATAACATCATTATCCCATTTATTAATATAATTTTTATACTTGGCTCTAAACTACTTTTATAACTTAAACTATATATTTTCCTTAATTTATATAATAAGTAGATAACTGCCAATAATTGAACGATCATTGTAGTTAATATAGTTCCATAATAAGCTTCAAAGCCAATAAATTTCATAAAATACATGGATGGAATATTTAATATTGCTTTTAATATAAAACTACCTAATAACGTACCTAACGCTAACTTAGGATTATTTAATGCATTAGTCGTATCGACTAAAATATAGAAAAACGAGTTAATTATAGTTTGTAAAATAAAGAAACTAAATACTTTTACACTTAAACTATCATAACCATAAAATATTGTCCAAACACTACTAGATAAAAAACATAATCCTAAAGTCATCGGTAAAGATATAAATAAGATCATTTTTAATGTCTGATTTATTTTTAGTGATACATCATTATAATTTTTTAAAGTAGCACTTCTTACAATATTAGGTATTATACTAACTGTTAAACCAAAAGTAACTGCTAAAATAATCATATTTAATTTAGATCCCCAAGTAGTTACAATACTTAAAACATTTTCTGCTGTATTAATATCATATCCTAATGGAACTAATCCTCTTACAATTGTAAATACATCAACTGTATTATATACTGATCTAATTAATTCAATTAAGATAAATGGCAAAGAATATAAAACTATCCTCTTAAAAATTATTTTATTAGTTAATTTTCTTTCTTCTTTTTTCGGTAATTCATCTCTTTTTAATATTTCTCTATTTTTATTTATTTTATTAATTACATATAGATATGCCGTCAAAGCACCTGCAGTTGCTCCAAAGGTTGCAACACCAACTGTTGTAGCAATTGATAAATGAAATACTTTTAAAGTTAAATAACTACCACCTACAATTACTATTACTCTTACTAACTGTTCAATTACATTTGCTATAGCAGGAACGACCATCATTCTATGCCCTTGAACATAACCTTTACTAACACTTAAAATAGGTATAAATAATAATGCAGTTGATATAACTCTAATTACAAAAGTTATATCTTCTATACTATTACCACCTTCGATATCACCGATTATTAAATATGATATTTGTGGTGCGAAAGTAAATAAAATGATAAAACTTATTAATCCTAAAATAACTATTAAATATTTGCCTATTTTGTATGCTCTTTCCTGTGCATCATAGTAACCTAAAGTGTTATATTCACTAACAGTTTTAGCCATCGCACTAGGTATTCCCGTTGATGATAATGATGCGAAAACTGAATAAATTGTATAAGCATAACTATATAAAATAGCACCCTGTGTTCCTATTATTGCTCTAAAAGGAATAACATAAATTATACCTAATACTTTACATAAAACTATTCCTATAGTTGATATTAATGCTCCTTCAACAAAGCTGTTTTTTTTCAATATAATCACTTCCTTATGTTCCAGTAACCACCATTATCTGAACCGATTCTTTCTATAAAATTATTATCGATTAATTTTTTTAAATTGTACTTAACTCCATCTGGTGTAATATTTAGTTTTTTGGCTAATTCATTTCTAGTAATACTAGGATTTTCATTTATATACTCTAATATTTTAATTTGATTTTTATTTAATTTCTGGGTAGTTTTCTGGGTAGTTTTTTCTAATGAAGAATTAATAATTTTCAACATAAAACTAATAAATATATTAGCATTTCCATTAATATGACATTGAGCAATAGAATTATAATATTCTTCTTGATTTATATAAATTTCTTCTTCGATTGGAATATATTTAAAATTTTTATTCCAATCAGTTAAAATTAAAGTTATCCAAAACCTTGCTAATCTTCCATTTCCATCACTAAATGGATGAATAGTTACAAAATAATAATGAAAAATAGAAGCAAGTATAATTGGATGAAGATCATTACCATTGATATATTCAAATAAACTTTCCATAAGAGATGGTACAACTAAAGAGTTTGGTGCCATATAAATTATTTCATCATCTTTCTTTATTTCTTCACCGTGATTCCGATAGTAACCATTGTCATCATCAAAATATCTCATAAGCACTGTGTGTGCTTTTAAAAAATCTTCTTCACTTTTCCAATTATAATCATCGATATGCTCATATAATTCATTAGCATTTTTTACTTCTTGAATTTCTTTTCTACTTCCTAATACTAATTTGTTTTCGATAATATTTTCAACTGAATTTAATGATAAGGTATTTTTTTCAATTGCAAGTGAAGAATAAATAGACCTTACCCTAGACTTAATTTGTAAATTTTTTTTTATACTATTTTCTATTTTTATTAAAGATAAATTTTTTTCAATGTTTTTGATAATATTTTTATTATCTTCACTTATATAAAATATTGGATTTATTTTATCAAAATCTTTCACTGCTTCACCTCATTATTTTCTATATACTATCATCGCTGAAAAACAATATAATTGTTCTTCTCCTACTATACTAATAGCTACTTGATATTTAATATCAATAATTTCCTTATCTTTAATAAATTCATTAACACTATCTTCTAAATCTTTTTCATGTCCTTCATCAAATATTTTAACATTCATTTTTATTCACCTAAATAATAATAACATATTAAAATATCTAAAATTGTCATTTTAATGATTTTCTTATTTCTTTATAATTTTTACAATATTTATTAACTAAATTCCAAAAATCTTTCGAATGATCAAAATGAATAAAATGACTTAATTCATGAATAATTACATAATCAATTTGCTCATATCCATATTTAATTAATTCACTATTTAAAGTAATACTATTATTTTTATTACAAACACCCCATCTAGTTTTCATTTTTCTTATTTTCAACTTAGGATAAGGAATATTTTCTTCAAACAAATTATATATATAATCTAATCTTTCTTTAAATATTATTTCAGTATTCTTCTTTAACCATTTATTTAAATAATCTTCACTTTTAACAAATATTTTATTATCGTTTATTTCAATATCACAATAATTAACAAATATAATGTCATACTCTTTATTTAAATAATAAAACTTATTACTTCTTTCTAATCTTTGATTATTCTTTTCAATCATCTTTTTTATAACATCATAATTTTTATCCAATAAAGATTGAATATAACTTTTACTTACAAAATAATTAGTTGTTATATATATTTTATTATCTCTTATTCTAATATAAGTATTTTTATTATTCTTTTTTTCTATTATAACTTCATATTCAATATCATTAACTACATATTTCATATATAAATTATATCATTTAATTTATTTTTTAGCAATACTAATATTAAATTATATAATTTACATTTTATTTACAACATATACTTCACCTCTCTCAACCTCCGGACGAGTGAGGCTATACCACTCACTTCGTTCGTGGTTCTTGATATTCTCTACCTATATCACTTTATATACCTATTCCGTATCCTATACTATTTCCCAGCCCGATCTTTGAAAAAAGAAGAAAGGTCGGGCATTACTCCGTTATCTTTCTTCTCTATTTTCTACCATTTTATCTTCGATAGTGTATAATCTAGTGTGTAAATAAAAAAACATACTAGATTTTTATTTGTGGAAAAAAGGAGAGGATAAGAGAT
>CALVYO010000012.1 GCA_944372275.1 uncultured Bacilli bacterium | reverse complement strand
TTAACAAAAGCTGATGCTACTCGTGCATTAGATGCAATGATGAAAGGTATCACTGAAGGATTAAAAAAAGAAGGTAAAGTTACATTAACAGGTTTTGTTACTTTTACAGCTAAACAAAAACCAGCTAAAACTGGTAGAAATCCAAAAACTGGTGAAACTGTTAAAATTCCTGCAAGAGTTGCTGCAACAATTAAAGCTGGTTCTAAATTAAAAGAAGCTTTAAACTAAGAGGTTAAATTTAACCTTTTTTTGATATAGAGGTGAATAATGTATAATACGGCGCTTGAACTACTAAATAAATTAAATGAATGTAATTTTAAGGCATATATTGTAGGGGGATTTCCAAGAGATTTATATATAAATAAATTAAGTACTGATGTTGATATATGTACTAATGCTACCCCAAAAGAAATAAAAGAAATATTTAAAGATAGTAAAATAAATAGTGAACAATATGGTAGTGTTAGTTTGATATATAATAATGTAAGATTTGAAATAACGACATTTAGAAAAGAAAAAAAATATGAAAATAATAGATATCCAGTCAAAATTAAATATATCGATAATTTAATCGATGATTTATTAAGAAGAGACTTTACTATCAATACATTATGCATCGATAATGAAGGTGAATATATCGATTTATTAAACGCTAAAAAAGATATCGATAATAAAATAATTAAATGTGTTGGCGATGCTAATAAAAAAATTAAAGAAGACATTTTAAGAAGTTTAAGAGCAATTAGATTTGCAACTATTCTCGATTTTAAACTAGATGATAAATTAAAAAAAGCGATTAAAAAAAATAAAAACTTATTAAAAAAATTATCATATCATCGTAAAAAAGAAGAATTAGAAAAAATCTTTTCATCACCTAATTGTCAATATGGCTTAGAACTAATTAAAGAATTAGAATTAGAAAATATTTTAAATATAAAAACTGATATAGTTATAACTACTTCTTCTTTAGGAATATGGGCACAATTAGATGTGTTAGATATCTATCCTTTTACGAAAAACGAACGAGAAACAATAAAAGATATAAAACAAATTTTAAATGAAAACATTTTAGATAATAATATTTTATATAAATATGGTTTATATGTATGTACATTAGTAGGTGAAATAAAAAACATCGATAGAGTAGAAATTGTAAAAAAATATAATGATTTACCAATATTTAGTATCAAAGATATTAATATTAAGGCCAATCAAATATGTGAAATATTAAATAAAGAAAAAGGTCCTTTTATAAGAGAAGTATATAAAGATTTAGAAGATAAAATACTAAATAACAAATTAAATAATAACTATGAAGATATAAAGAAATATTTAGAACATCAAATTTAATTGGTGTTCTTTTAATTTATAAAAAAATATTGTATAATATATGTGGAGTTGATTTTAATGAAACCTTTATTATTATGTATATTAGATGGAGTAGGAATTAACAAAAACATTAAAGGTAATGCTTATAAATTAGCCAACACCCCTAATTTAGATATGCTATTTAAAAAATATCCTAATTCTAAATTAGAGGCTAGTGGTGAAAAAGTAGGACTACCTAAAGGTCAAATGGGTAATAGTGAAGTCGGCCATTCTAACATTGGGGCTGGAAGAATAGTTTATCAAGGAATACAATTAATTAATGAAGAAATAAAAAATAAAAATTTCTATAAAAATGAAAACATATTAGAAATGTTTGACTATGTTAAAAAGAACAAGAGTAAACTACATTTAATGGGATTAGTAAGTGATGGTGGTGTTCACTCATCAATGAAACATATTCAAGCATTAATTGATATGTGTTATAAAAATAAAATAGAATTTTATCTTCATATTTTTACAGATGGTAGAGATACCTTACCTAATAGCAGTTTATCTTATATTGAATCGTTAGATTTAAAAAATGGTGTTATAGCAAGTATAAGCGGTAGATATTATGCAATGGATAGAGATAATAGATATGATCGTATTGAAAAAGCTTATGATGTTATAACAGGTAAATCAGATAGCAAATATATAAGCGTTAAAGAAGCAATAAAATCAAATTATGAAAACAATATAACCGATGAATTTATTTTACCAGGTTTAATCGATAAAGACGGAATTGTTAATGATAATGATGGCGTTATATTCTTTAATTTTAGGCCAGATAGATTAAGAGAATTAGGTAGTGCTTTAAGTAATAAAGACTTTAAATGCTTTAAAAGAAAAAAAGAAGTTAATATTAAACTATTAACAATGATGCCAGTAAGTGAAGAAGTAGTTAATAAAACAATATTTGAACTAAACAAACTACCTAATACTTTAGGCGAATATATTTCTAAATTAGGTTATTCCCAATTAAGAATAGCCGAAACAGAAAAATATGCTCACGTTACTTATTTTTTTGATGGTGGTAAAGAATTAGAACTAGAAAAATGTAAACGTATTTTAATACCATCACCTAAAGTTGCTACATATGATTTAAAACCAGAAATGAGTGCTTATGAGATAACTGACAAATTATTAGAAGATATGAATTATGACGTTATTATTTTAAACTTTGCTAATGGTGATATGGTCGGTCATACTGGTAATTTAGATGCAGCTATAAAAGCAGTTGAAACATTAGATGAATGTGTTTATAAATTGTATCAAAAGATAGTTGAATTAAAAGGAACAATGATAATTACTGCAGATCACGGGAACTGTGAAGAAATGATCGATGCTAATAATAATGTTTTAACTAGTCATACAACTAATAAAGTACCATTTTTAGTAACTAAAGAATGTAAATTAAAAAATGGTAAATTAGGTGATATTGCCCCAACTATTTTATATTTATTAAATGAAAAAATACCTAAAGAAATGACTGGAGAAGTATTAATAGATGTGGAAAATAGGTAATGTCGAAATTAAAAACCAAATCGTTTTAGCGCCTATGGCCGGTATTTCTAATAGTGCTTTTAGAAGAATTGCTAAAGAAATGGGTGTGGGATTAGTAGTGGCTGAAATGGTTAGTGATAAAGCAATATATTTTGGTAATCAAAAAACAATCGACATGCTTTATATGAAAGAAGAAGAAAGACCAATAAGTCAACAAATATTTGGTAGTGATAAAGAATCATTTGTCTATGCTGCTAAATATATATTAAAAACGATGAAACCAGACATAATCGATATAAATATGGGATGTCCTGTTCCTAAAGTTGCAACTAGAGCTCAAGCAGGTAGTGCATTACTTAAAAATCCTAATAAAGTTTATGAAATAGTGAAAGCAGTGGTAGATGCAGTTGATATTCCTGTTACTGTTAAAATCAGAAGTGGTTGGGATGAAAAAAGCATTAATGCTGTGGAAATTGCTAAAGTAATAGAAAAAGCCGGTGCTAGTGCGATTACTGTTCATCCTAGAACTAGATCCCAAGGATATAGTGGTAAAGCCGATTGGAATATTATTAAACAAGTAAAAGAAAATGTTAAAATACCAGTTATCGGTAATGGAGATATTAAAACTTGTTATGATGCTAAAAAAATGTTAGACGAAACTAAATGTGATGCAGTTATGATAGGTAGAGGAGTATTAGGTAATCCTTGGTTAATAAAAGAATGCATCGATTATCTAGAAAATAAAGAGATAAAAGAAGTAACAATTTTAGATAGATTAAATATGATTATTAAACATTTAAATTATCTATTAGAATTTAAAGATGAAAAAATAGCAATTTTAGAAATGCGAACACAAATCGGTTATTATTTAAAAGGTATTTCTAAAGAATATAAACAAAAGTTTATGAAAGTGAATAATAAAGAGGATTTTATTAAATTGGTTGGTGAAGTGAAAGATGAATATTGTAACTAAAAGATTTTTATCATATTTATTAGATATGTTTATTATATTTATAATTTTATTTTTAATAAAACAATTATTACCAGTTAATAATTACGAAATAGAATTAAATAATTTAAATGAATTATATGTTGAAAAGAAAATAGATAGTGAACTTTATTTAAATCAGTTTACATCTATTACTCATAACATTGACAAAACAAATTTCGGAATAAATTTATTTGGTGCTTTTTTAATAATTATTAATTTTATAATAATACCTTATTTAACTAAAGGTCAAACTATAGGACAAAAGTTATTTAAATTAAAAATAAAGAAAAAAAATCTTGAAATAGAAGACTTGACAGGTAGAGCAGTTATAATCAATGGTTTAGGTTATTTACTATTTATGTTTATAATTTTATTTATAGCAACAAATAAAATATACTTTATATTAATAAATTTATTAGGATTTTTACAAATTTTAGTAGTAATTATTAATGCTTTTATGGTATTATATTATAAGAAAGGAATTGCTGACGAAGTCACAAAAACAAGAATTGAGGAGATAAAATGAGAGAATTTACAGAACAAGAATTAGTTAGAAGAGAAAAATTAGAAGATTTAAGAAAATTAGGAATTGATCCATTTGGACAAAGGTTTGATGTTACATCAAATTCAAAAGAAATTAAAGAAAAATATGCTGACAAAACTAAGGAAGAATTACATGAAGTTGATATTCCGGTTAAAATAGCAGGGCGTATTATGACAAAGCGTGGTAAAGGTAAAGCGGGATTTATGCATATTCAAGACAAATATGGTCAAATTCAAATATATGTCAAATTAGATAATGTTGGTGAAGAACAATATGATTTATTTGATAAGGCTGATTTAGGGGATATTGTAGGTATTGAAGGAACTGTTATGCGTACTAATATGGGTGAATTATCAGTTAAAGCTAATAAATATATTCATTTAGTTAAGGCATTAAGACCATTACCAGATAAATATCATGGTTTAGTTGATGTCGAAGAAAGATTTAGAAGAAGATATGTTGATTTGATAATGAACGAAGATGCAAGACGCGTTGCTTTTATGCGACCAAAAATTATTAGATCTATTCAAAAATACTTAGATAATTTAGGATATGTTGAAGTAGAAACACCAGTTTTACAAGCAACATTAGGTGGTGCAGCTGCCAGACCATTTATTACACATCATAATACCTTAGATATGGAATTTTATTTAAGAATTGCTACCGAATTACCACTTAAAAGATTATTAGTAGGTGGTATGGATGCGGTATATGAAATAGGTAGATTATTTAGAAATGAAGGAATGGATAGAAATCATAATCCAGAATTTACTACTATTGAAGTTTATAAAGCTTATAGTGATTTAGAAGGTATGATGGATTTAACAGAAGGTATTATAAGTAGTGTAGCTTATGATGTTTTAGGAACATACGATATAAATTGGAAAGGACATAATATTTCTTTAAAGCCAAAGTATAAACGTGCTCATATGGTAGATTTGATTAAAGAAAAAACAGGAATTGATTTCTTTAAAATAACTGATGTCGAAGAAGCAAAAAAATTAGCAATTGAAAATGGTGTTGAAATAGAAAATCATTTTGGTTATGGTCACATAGTTAATGCATTTTATGAAAAATTTGTTGAAGAAACTATAGTTGAGCCAACATTTGTTTTTGGTCATCCAGTAGAAATTAGTCCACTTGCTAAAAAAGATCCAAAAGATCCAAGATTTACTCAAAGATTTGAATTGTTTATTTGTGGTAGCGAATATGCTAATGCGTTTACTGAATTAAATGATCCAATTGATCAATATGAAAGATTCGAAAATCAATTAAAAGAAAAAGAATTAGGTAATGAAGAGGCTAATGAAATGGATATTGATTATGTTGAAGCATTAGAATATGGTATGCCTCCTGCTGGTGGTATGGGAATGGGAATTGATAGATTAGTAATGATGATTACTAACTCTGAAAATATAAGAGAAGTTATCTTATTCCCACATATGAAAAATAAAAATTAGGTGATTGTATGAAAAAAATATTTTATTTAATATTTTTTGCTATTTTATTTTTTTCAATAAATATAAGTATTAATGCTGCATCTGGATATTGTGAATATTCACTAACTAGATTTAGTGAAGGAAATGGAATATTTACATTTGATAAAAGCACAGATGTGACAGTTAGGTTTAAAGTAGACACATCAAAAAAAAATAAAGTGGATGTTGAATGGATAAGTGATTTTGAAACATTAAAAAAAAATCAACAATCATACCAAGTTTATGATAATAGTGGTAATTTAGTTAATTATAAACTAGGATTTGATGCTAATAACTTATATAATAAAATAATTAGTGGAAATGAGTTTTCGTGCCCTAATTTATATGGTTTATATACGGCAGAACGGTTTTATTTGGAATTATATTATGATTCTAGGGTTGATAGTACAGCCTCATTTGTCCAATTAAATTTTGTTGGAAGTGAAAAACCTAATAATATGAGCGAAGAACAATTAATTAATGAATGTGGTATAGGCAATATAGATAAAGATTATGGAATACCAGAAAATACAACAATTACATTCAAAAAATATAATAATAGAAATGAAGTATGTATAAATTATTACAGAGGTTCATCTATTTGCGAAGATTATATTTCTGGTGCTGATATGGTTATTTCAACTGAAATAAAGTCTACTAAAAAAACATTTATGTTTGAAAGTGATGATTTAGATAAAGTTTTTAATAATAGTAGTTGTGTAAATTTTTGGATTGACAATAGTAGAAGTTCCGATGGTGTGTTCATAGTTACAACACAAAAGCCAGATAGTGGGCAAGATTCAGAAATGACGACTGAAGATTTTGAAGAAGCACAACAAAATCAACAATTTATAGATGGTACTAGATTTAAAGATCTATTAGGACAATTAAAAGCACCATTGAGTAACTTATACTCAGAAGCACTAAATTTTCAATTAACTATTGATGGTAATCCTAATGCCACATTAAATGATATTACAACTAGTGATGAATTATGTAAAGATGATAATAATGATTGTTCTGAAAATGCTCGTTATTTGACAGAACGAGGATTAAAAAATGTAAGAGAATATTGTAATGAAATATATAGTCAATATTCAAAATATAAAAATGATTCTGATATGATAAATCGTATGGATGAATGTAATAGTTTTGATGATTTTTATGATAGATTAATTAGTGAAGGAATGGTTGAAGATTTAGCAGATGGCTGTGGAATTATTACTGCTGAATTAGCAGAAAAATTAAATTATTTTTTAGATATTATTAAAATTGCTGGACCATTAATTGCTCTAGGATTAGGAACAGTTGATTTTATAAAGGTAATTGCTAATGGCGATGCTGATAAAGAAATGAAGAATGCCTTTAAAAAGTTTATGATAAGATTAGGTGCAGCAGCATTATTATTTATCATACCAATTATTATCGCATTTTTGTTAGATATATTTATGAAACCAAATTCAGGTTATGAATCAGATAATCCATTTTGCAATGTAATAGATTGGGATGAATAAATGAAATTATATGTAGTAAGACATGGAGAAACTGTTGAAAATGCTAATAATTGTTTAGTAGGAAGAATAAATAGTTCATTAACAGAAAAAGGAATAGAACAAGCAAAAAAAGTAAGAGAATATTTTAAAGATAAGAAGATTGATTTAATAGTTAGTTCACCACTTGATCGATGCAAACAAACTTCTGAAATAATAAGTGACGAAATGATACCAATTGTCTATACAGAAAGTTTATTAGGTAGAAATCACGGTGAATTTACAGGTAAACCAAGAGATTCAATTAATTTTGATGAATATTGGAATTATAATAAAAATATTCAGTATGAAAAAGCAGAATCGGTTAAAGATTTGTATGATAGAATTGCTAGATTAATGGATGATTTAAAAGGTGAATTTACAGATAAATCAATTATAATAGTAACACATAGTGGCGTAATGCGTGTATTATATTACTATTTTAATGGCATACCTGAAGATGGTATATTAAGTGAAATTACGATAAAAAATTGTGATGTTTTTGAATATGATATATAGGAGGAATTTATGAAAATATTATCAGTAAATGCAGGTAGTTCATCATTAAAATTTCAAATGTATGAAATGCCAGAAGAAAAAGTTTTAATATCAGGAGTTTTTGAAAGAATTGGATTAGATAATAGTTTGTATACTATTAAAATTAATGGTGAAAAAATAAAAAAAGAGGCTATTTTAAATAATCATAAAGATGCAGTTAGAATTTTAATTGAAGAATTATTAAATAATAAAGTTATAAAATCTTTAGATGAAATTAAAGGTGTTGGACATCGTGTAGTTCATGGTGGCGATAGATATGCTAAATCAACTATAATTGATGAAGATGTTATTAAAACAATTGAAGAATTATCGTCTTTAGCACCATTACATAATCCTGCAAATTTAATGGGTATTTTAGCATTTAAAGAGGAAGTACCAGATGCTACTAGTGTTGCTGTATTTGATACTGCTTTTCATCAAACAATGCCAAAAGAATCGTATTTATACGCTGTTCCATATGAATGGTTTACTAAATATGGTGTAAGAAGATATGGATTTCATGGAATAAGTCATGATTATTTAACGCAAACATTAAAGGATGTATTAAAAAGTGAAAAACCAAATTTAATTACTTGTCATTTAGGTAATGGTGGAAGTATTACTGCTGTTAAAGAAGGATTATGTTATGATACTAGTTTAGGTTTTTCACCTAATGCCGGATTAGTTATGGGAACTAGATGTGGTGATATTGATAGTGCAATTATCCCTTACATAATGAATAAGACAGATGAATCATTAGAAGATGTTATGAATGATTTATCTAAAAAAAGTGGTTATTTAGGTATTAGTGGAATAAGTAGTGATTCAAGAGATATCGAAGATGGAATAAAAAATAATAATGAAAGATGCATCTTAGCCCAACATTTATTTGTTAGAAGAGCTATTGAATATATTGCTAAATATTATGTTGAATTAGGTCATGTTGATGCAATTTGTTTTGCTGGTGGAATAGGCGAAAATTCTATTTCAACTAGAAAAGAAATTTTAGATGGATTAAAATGTTTAGGAATTAAAGTTGATGAAAAGGCTAATGATGTTAGAGGTGAATTTACTTTAATTTCTAAAAAAGATTCTAGTGTTCCATGCTATGTAATTCCAACTGATGAAGAAGTTATGATAGCAAGAGATACATATCATTTTATTGAAGGTTAAACCTTCTTTTTTTTATGGACATATTAATTTAAATATAGTATAATTATTGCAGTGGAAAGTGTGATAGTATGTGTTTTAAAAAGATATATAAACAAATTAAAAAATATGATACGATTATTGTAGCAAGGCATATTGGACCAGATCCTGATGCTTTAGGAAGTTCAATCGGTTTAAAAGAAGCAATTTTATATAATTTTCCAAATAAAAAAGTCTATGTTATTGGAACTTCTGCTAGCAGATTTCGTTATATTGGTAATTTAGATAGATTAGAAGATGTCGATTATAGTAATAGTTTATTAATTGTAACCGATACTCCAGACATAAAAAGAATAGATGGGGTAAATCCAAGTAATTTTGATTATGTTATTAAAATAGATCATCATCCTTTTATTGAAAAATATGGAGATATTGAACTAATCGATGATAAAGCAAGTAGTGCTAGTCAATTGATAATCGAATTAATAAAAAATACTAATATGAAAATAAATGAATCTATAGCGGCTAAATTATATATCGGTCTTATTGCCGATACTAATCGATTTTTATATAGTTATACTTCAACTAAAACATTTGAATTAGTAGCGTGGTTAATAAAAAAAACCAATTTAGATTTTACTAGTTTGTATGGAAATTTATATAATCGCCCATTAAGAGAAATAAAATTTTCAGGATATCTTGCTAGTAATTTAATTGTAACTGAAAATGGGTTAGGTTATTTAAAAATAACTGATGATATTTTAAAAGAATATAATGTTGATTGCTCAACCGCTGGCAATTTGATTGAAAATTTTAATAATATTCAAGAAGTTAAAGTAATTGCTTTTTGTAGTGAAGATAAAGGCAATGATTATATTAAATGTTCAATTAGATCTAAAGGTCCAATTATAAATGAAATAACTTCTCATTATAATGGTGGGGGACATATATATGCTTGTGGTGCTAGACCAAAAACATTTAATGAAGTAGATAAAATGTTAGAAGAATTAGATTTATTGTGCAAAAATTATTAAAGGAGGGATTATATGTTAGGAAAAGTAATCGATATATTAAAAGATAATTCAATCAATATACCAAGTATATTATTTAAAAACTATCGTAATTTAAATATAACAGATTCAGAATTGATAATTTTAATATATCTTATTAATTCCGATAAAACATTTAATCCTAAAAAAATAAGTAAAGATTTAAATTTTAAACTAAATGAAACAATGAGTTTAATAACTTCTTTAACTGATAAGGGAATTATAAAAATAGATGTTATTAATAAAAAGGTAAGAGAAGAAATATTTAATTTAGATGAATTATATAATAAATTAGCGTTTTTAATAATCAATGGCAAAGAAATTAAATCTAATAATATATTTGATGTATTCGAAAAAGAATTTGGTCGCACTTTATCACCAATGGATTATGAAATAATAAGTGATTGGCAAAAAGATTTTGATGATAATTTAATTTTATTAGCGTTGAAAGAAGCAGTATTTAACAATGTCAATAATTTAAGATATATCGATAAAATAATTAGAGACTGGAGTAAAAAAGGTATTAAAACAGAACAAGATGTAATTAATGATCGTAAAAAATTTGAAAGTAAAAAATCAAATAAAAAATTATTTGATTATGATTGGTTAAATGAAAGAGATAGTTGATTATTTAGATGAATTAATACCTAATCCTAAATGTGAATTAAATTATAATAAAGATTATGAATTGTTGATAGCAACGATGTTAAGTGCACAAACTACTGATAAAAGAGTCAATATGGTTACCGATATTTTATTTAAAAAATATGATACTTTAGACAAATTAAAACAAGCAAAAATAGAAGATATAATAGATATTATAAGACCAATTGGAACATTTAATAAAAAGGCTAGTAATGTAATTGAAATAGCTAAAAGATTAGATGGTTATGTGCCAAATGATAGAAAATTTTTAGAAAGTTTACCTGGAGTTGGAAGAAAAACTGCTAATGTAGTCTTAAGTAATATTTATCACGTTCCTTGTATTGCTGTGGATACTCACGTTGAAAGAGTTAGCAAAAGATTAAATTTGACTAAAAAATATGATACCGTTTATGAAGTAGAAAAGAAATTAACTAAAAAATTTAAAGATTATGATTTATGTCGTATTCATCACCAACTAGTTTTATTTGGTAGATATTATTGTAAAGCAATAAAACCAGAATGTGAAAATTGTAAATTAAAAAATATATGTAAAAAAGAAGGATAAATTCCTTCTTTTAATTTATTTGAACATACTTTATTTGAGTATCGCTATAACTTCCATATTTTATATGATATGTTATTGTATAAGAATCTGCTTTATTAGTATTAATATAAGATGTATTACTAAATACTTGATTATCAGAGTTTCTCATAACAGTACAAGTAATAGTAGCTAAGTTAGTAATATCAGTAATACCATTTAATAAAACGATAACTGGTTTGTCTGGTTCAGTATATTTTTCTCCAATCGATAAAGTAACTGTCGAATTACCATTTAATTGACTGCTTATAATAGAACCACCACTATTTTCTACAGTAAATTCTGCACCACTACTAGCATTATTTTTAAATATACTATAACTAGTTTTAACGACAAATGTTGTAGTTTCTGTAGTAGGGTAGATAAAACTTGTATTGCTTGTAGTTGTAATTAATTTTAAATTGCCATTACTATCTTTAATATAAACATCGTAAACAACTGTACCAATATTTTTCTTATTATAACTTAATCTTGACTTTAACTCTTTATTTTTCATATCTTCATCAGAATATAATTTAGAGAATAATTGATCTAAATATTCTTCATTGATAAAATCGGGTGTTTTAATTGCATTCCAAGATAAAATGTTATTTGTATAATTTAAATTAGTAACATTTTCTAATTGACTATATCTTGTTGAAGTTTCAGTTGGTTCAAAACCTTTTTTAAAATAAGCCGTAACTTTTTTATCTTTAGGAGTATATTCGCTTGCTAACATAGCAGTAGGAAGTTCGGATTCAACTTCAACTTTGACAACACCATCTGGTTGTGTCCAAGTAGATTTTTCTTTATAAACTCCTTTAGCAATGGCTTGGAAGATATATTTTACTGAATAATCGGATGTAGTTAAACAATTTTTTTTATCTAAATATAAATAACCATACCATACACCGATGGCATATGAATCATTAAAACTAGCAATCCATTTGTCCCTAATAGCGTTGCTTGGTAAGCCATATTCTTTAATAGTATCATAATCTAAATTAGTAGTACCAGTTTTAGCAGCATAATTAACCCCATTAACACTTAAACCAACAGCATAACTTGATGTATCTTCTAATACTTTAGTAATCATATAAGCAGTTTCTTCACTCATCGCTCTTCTTGTAATTGGTTTTACTTCATAAGTTTCACCAGTTTCTGAATATTCTATTTTAGTAAAACTATGTGGCTCAATATAATAACCACCATTAGAGAATGCAGCATAAGCGGCAGCAACTGTAAGAGGGGATTCACCATCATAACCACCTAAGGCGTGTGATTCGTGAATTAATCCATTCTCGATTTCCGGTGATAAACCTAAGTTTGTAACAAATTTTTGAATTTTTTTATTATCAACTTGTTTAAATGCTTTTAAAGCAGATGTATTTCTTGAATATTTTAAAGCAGTATGTAATGTTTGGAACCCACTATATTTATTATCCCAGTTTCCAATACTAATACCACCTGTATAACTTATCGGTTCATCGGTAAATGGTGTATAAGTAGACCAATTATTATATTCAATACCAGGACCATAATCATATAACGGTTTAGCAGATGATCCTATTTGTCTTTTTAAGTTAGTACCATAGTTGTCACCTCTAACAACACGATTTCTACCACCACCAACGGCTTTAATTTCACCATTTTTAACATCTAATACAACAGAACCACCTTGAACTACATCGTTTTTCCATTTATAAGATTTACCATTCATAACATTGTTCATGTTTTCTTGCATATCTTTATCCATTGTCGTATAAATTTTCATAGGTACTATATAAGGATCGTTACCTGTTCTTTCTATTACTTCTTCAACAACAGTATCGATAAAATCTTGATAAGCATTAGTAGAAGTTTCTCCCTCTTTTTTTACTAATAACTTATCAACTGTTAATTCTTTAGCAATATTATATTCTTCTTCATTAATATAACCATGTCTTAACATTAAACTTAAAACAGTTAATCTTCTTTGTTCACATTCTTCGGGATAAAGGTAAGGGTAGTAAGCACCTGGGGCTTGGAAAAGTCCTGCAATCATAGCAGATTCTGCAACATTTAATTCACTAGCATTTTTACCAAAATAATCTAAACTTGCTTGTTCCACACCACGATTAGAGCCACCTAAATTGAATGAATTAGCATAAAATTCAATAATTTGTTCTTTAGTATATTTCGTTTCAATTTTAAATACAGACATATAAATATCAGTAAATTTACGGATAATACCTTCGATACCTTTATCTTCCGTAGATGTTTGGGTATTTTTAGAAACTTGCATTGTTAAAGTAGAAGCACCACCACCACCTTTACCTAATAGTTGTGAAATTGATGCTTTTAAAAATCTTGGTAAATCTACACCACTATGTTGGAAAAATCTTGAATCTTCTGTTGCAATAATAGCATCAATTAAAGATTGAGATAATTCATCATAAGTTACTTTTTGTCTCATTTCATCACCAATTTTAGCCAACTCTTCACCATTAGATAAATATAAAATAGTAGCATCTTTGTTATATAATTTTTCTTCGGTAAATTCTGGAGCAGTAGCGATAATATAACCACCAAAACAAATACCTAAAATTAAACAGAAAGTAGCAAATGAAAAACAAAATATCATAAATGATTTAAACAGTTCACCTTTACTTTTTTTCTTTTTAGGCTTAGTAACAAAATAATAAATTAAACCACCAAATAACAATAATAATATAGCGGGAATAAAACTTATTAAAATTGTTCCAGCTATTAAAATAACAAGACTAATAAGCGCTAAAATAATAGTTTTTTTATTTTTTTTCCAAAATTTCTTCATTATATCTCTCCTTAATTATTTTTAAGTAATCTAAACAAGGTCGATATCCTTGTTTAATTAAATATCCGTTTTGTTCAAAATATTCTTTAGGAATAGACTTCCTATTACTATTATCTAAAAAATTACTTAATTTGTCAATTTCTAACAAATATGTTTCATTTTTTAAAGTAAATCTAACAATAATAAATCCAATACCACCACATTTTCTAATTTTTTTCAAATGCTCGATTTGATGCTTATGAATATTTGCTAAAGGAAAATAATTTTTCCTAGTTTCTTTAGCTTCAAAATCGATATATTTACCTTTATATATTCCGTTATAATCAGTCGTCGAAGGAATAATAAAATGAGCCTCTGTTATAACGGCATCGGTTCTACTTTTATAATCGACTTTATTGATAGTAATTGGTGTTGGTTTTTTATAAATAATAGCAATATCATTGTTACGATAGTATAAGTTAGATTCATTAATATCCTCTTCTAAATTCATACCACGATTGCTAGTACTAATCTTATAATTTTTTTTAATACCATTAGGATAATTCATCTATCTCACCAATAATATTATACTATATATCTTAAATAAATTAAACTTATTTTGACATGTTTTGTCGAATTTAATGCAATGTTTACACTAATATGTTTTAATAAAAATAGGTGATAAAATGGACCATATTGAAGAAGTTTTTAACGGAATGATCGAGGACATTAAGTATATCAAATTAGCCACTTATTTTAAAAATATAAGAAGATAATTTGGTTGACAAGATGTCCTTTTTTGTTATATAATTAACTTGGGTGATATTAGATGTATCAAGATCGAATAATGTTGACGGTTAAAGATATTTTTGAAAAAGAATTTAAGTTGGATACAAGGGGGTATCGTCCTCAAGAAGTTGATAAATTTTTAGATGTAGTTATGCGTGATTATGAAGAATTTATCGCAATTAATAAAGAGTTGGCTAATGAAGTAAGAGATTTAACAAATGACAATATGAAATTAAAACAAGAAATTAGAAGTTTAAAGATGAAATTAGATATATTAAAAGAAAATGCTGATAGTGATTCTGGAACTAACAGTGTCGATGTTTTAAGACGACTATCTAATTTAGAAAAAATTATATATGGAAAAGAATAATACTTGACAAACGCTGCATTTGATGTAGAGGAAAGTCCATGCTTGCACTATCCTGAGATGGTAGTAGTGATTGTGCATAGGGAAAAAATAACCTATGGTAGGTCTTCCTAACGGCGTCGAAATAGTCCTATAAGGATTAGATTAGACATAAAGTGCCACAGAAACGATGCTTCTAGTAATAGAAGAATGAAACGCGGTAAACCCCACAAGCAAGAAACCCAAATTATGGTAGGGGAGTTTAAAGTAGGGAATCAAACTTACTTTAGAACCAGTAATGGTAGATAGATGTTTGTCGCTCTTATAAAGAGTACAGAACATGGCTTATAAGTATTATTTTTTTTATTTTATGAGGTGGATAATGAAAGAAATAGGTGAAAAATTAAAAGAAGCCCGTGAAAGTATCGGCGTTTCAGTAGAAGAAGCTGCTGAGGATTTAAAAATAGATGCTTTGAAAATTAATGATATCGAAAACGGCAATGTTGAAAAATTTCAAGATGTTTTTAATTTGAAATATTTTATTAGAGATTATGCTAAATATTTAGGATTAAATAAAGAAGAATTAGTTGATGATTTTAATGAATATTTATTTGATTATACTTCAAAATTATCTTTAGAAGATATAAAAAAAGAAAGTAAAATTAAAGAAGACAATAAGATTAAATCGCCATATACAGTAGAACATAAAAGAGAAAAAATTTATCAAAATTTTATTTATATTGCAATTGTTGTATTGTTAATAACTATAGGTGTTTTATTATATACAATTCTTCATGAAGATAAAGATGAAGATAATTTAGTTTATGGAGGTATTTATGAACTTACCAAATAAAATAACAACTTTAAGAATTTTTTTAACAATATTAATAATAATAATTTTATTATTTCCTTTTGATGCAGTAGGCTTAACAGCAACTAAATTATTTATTAATGAATTAATAGTTGTTGATATAAAGTATTTTATTGCTGGGGGATTATTTATATTAGCAGCAATTACAGATTTTTTAGATGGTCGTATTGCTAGAAAATATAATTTAATTACCGATTTAGGAAAAATGTTAGATGCTATAGCAGATAAGTTTTTAGTCAATTCTGTATTGATTATTTTAGCGAGTCAGGGATTAATTCATCCAATTATACCTGTTATTGTTGTCGCACGTGATACGGCAGTTGATATAATTAAAATGATTGTTGGTAGTAAAAAAGAAGTTGTTGCTGCTATTAAATCAGGTAAAATAAAAACTATTGTTTTAATGTTAGGTATTATCTTAACTTTATTCAATAATTTACCTTTTGAATTAATTAATATTAAAGTATCCGATGTCTTGTTGATAATTGCTACGGTTTTAAGTGTATATTCAGGATTACAATATTACCAAATTAATAAAGATATAATAATACGTTAATTTGACAAAATCGTGATTTAATGGTATTATAACAGCCAAATATTATTAAAGGGGGAAAAATTATGAATAATATTAATATTGAAAAAATTAAACAAACTTTGAAGGATGCAAAAAAATTAGTTTTACAAAGAACTTTACCATTTGTTTTAGCAACTACTTTTATAGTTGGGGCTGGAACACCTAAAGCAGAGGCTGCTAATATTGAATTTTCAACAATTAGTATAACTTCTGATGATGAACATTTTAAAGAAAGTAACTATGAATCTTCATACATTAGTGATAAAGATGCTGAAGAAGTAAATAAAATAATTAAGCAAATTGATACAAATGTTACTGAATTTTATAATGTCATGGCAAATGGTGGAATATCTATTGCTCATACAAAGAGTAAAGAAAACAGTTTAGCAAGATTTGTTGCTACTATGACAAAAATAACTGATAATGCCAAAGTAGATTTTGATGATATGACAAATACACAATGTAAAATTATAGAAAAATATTTAGAAACAAAAATAAATGAATGTAAATTAACATTTAATAATGTTACAGGAATTTCATTGGATGACTTAGAAGATTTTTCAAAAAATAAACAATGTGTGTTTGCTAATTCAATATCAAATGGATTAGTAAACATAGGAATTTATGAGATTAAAAATAATAGTATCGTTGATTCAAAAATTATATCAATAGATGATTCTAAATTAGTAACAGGAAATACTTTAGTAAATATTCCACAAATTGATGTTGTCTATAATGGAAACAACCCAAGTTTTAAATTATATTATGAGACTAAAATTATTGTCGAGAGTAATTTAAAATTATACAATCAAATTATAGGGGATATTGATATATTTTATTCTAAATTAGAAAAGTCTTTAGACAAAGGTAATTATATTAGAACTAGTGGTCAAGATAAAGAAGATATATATGTATCACTTTATGGTGACACTAATTTAATTAGTCAAACCATTAATACTAAGTATCAAGCTTATCCTGAATTAAAAGAATCTATCAATAAATATTTAAATTATAAACAAACATTATTAGCATCTAAAGTTTATGATAAAAACACTATGAATTATTCAGAATATGTTAAATATAATGCTAATAATACACCAATTAGAATTAGTGAAGAAAGTGGATTTGTTTATTATCAGTTAGGAAGTAAAATAGTTCCTATAATTGATAAGGGATATATAAAAACTTCAGATTTACAATCTGCTGTTAGTACTCTTGCAAATACACAAATAAATGCATATACTGGAGTTAATATATATATTGATGGTAAACTATATATACCTACTGATGTAAATGGTAATATGGTAGAACCATTTGTTTATAATGGAACAACATATTTACCAGCAAGAGCAATTTCTAATGTATTTAATACTGATATCGAATGGAAAAATGGTAATGTTTATATGACTAGTAAAGAAAATGAAGAAACTTATTACATTGATGAAAATGGTAATAAAGTATATATGACTATTTATCCAGAGATACCTACAACTAATAGACAACCATATAAAACTTTAATTAATAAAACTTTAGTTGGAAATAAAGGTATGAAAATATTCTATAATGGTAATTTATTTACTCCTACAGATGTAAATGGTAATGTAGTTGAAACATATGTCTTTAATGGAACAACATATTTACCAGTTCGTGCAATTTCTAATTTGTTTAATGCTGAAATAAATTGGAATGAAAGTCTTAATGGTGTAACTATAAATAGAAATCAATTTACTTACAAAGTACCTAATGATGATTATTATTATATTGATGATAATGGAAATGAAATATCAGTTCCAGAAGATGAAATTGATTTCGGAAATAATATAACAAATAAGCCATATTATTTTGATGATAATGGTAATAAGGTATATATTGATGAAGATGATTACCAAAAAACAAGATAGTTAAACTATTTTGTTTTTTTTAAAATTTTATACAAACAAAATTTCGTATTTATATTGACAAGTAATTATTTTTAGTTTATAATTGATATTGTAGGAGTTAAAATTAGGAGGAATTATGACAAAAAGTAATGATAAAACATTAGATCAAGTTTTACAAGATATTGAAAAACAATTTGGTAAAGGATCTGTTATGAAATTAGGATCGAATGAAGTTAGACAAATTGATGTTATCCCAAGTGGTTCAATAGCCTTAGATATGATATTAGGAATTGGCGGATATCCTAAAGGAAGAATAATTGAAATATATGGACCAGAATCAAGTGGTAAAACTACTTTTGCATTACATGCTATAGCCGAAGCACAAAAATTAGGTGGAAGAGTTGCATTTATTGATGCAGAAAATTCATTAGATCCACAGTATGCCCAAAAATTAGGAGTTAATATAGATGAATTGTTATTGTCACAACCTGACAATGGCGAACAAGCCCTAGAAATATGTGAAGCTTTAGTAAGAAGTGGTGCTATTAGTGTAATCGTAATTGATTCTGTTGCTGCATTAGTCCCACAAGCCGAAATAGAAGGTGAAATGGGAGATTCTCATGTTGGATTACAAGCAAGATTAATGAGTCAAGCATTACGTAAATTAGCAGGTGTAATAAATAAAACAAATACTATTGCTATATTTATTAATCAATTAAGAGAAAAAGTAGGAGTAATGTTTGGTAATCCTGAAGTAACACCAGGTGGAAGGGCTTTAAAATTTTATTCTTCAATTAGACTAGAAATAAGAAGAGCAGAACAATTAAAACTAGGCACTGATATTGTTGGTAATAAAACAACGATTAAAGTTGTTAAAAATAAAATGGCTCCACCTTTTAAATCATGTACTGTTGATATAATGTATGGTGAAGGCGTTTCTCATGAAGGAGAATTAGTCGATTTAGCTAGTGAAGCAAATATAATTGAAAAAAGTGGTGCTTGGTATTCATACAATGGTGAAAAAATTGGCCAAGGTAAAGAAAATGTTAAAGAAATGTTGAAGAAAAATAAACAATTATGTGATGAAATTGAGGATAAAGTAAGAATTCATTATGGATTAAAAAAAGATAATAAAAA
>CALVYO010000011.1 GCA_944372275.1 uncultured Bacilli bacterium | reverse complement strand
GTTTTTTGTAAATCGATAATATAGATTTCATCTCTAGAAGTATAGATGTATTCCTTCATTTTAGGATTCCATCTTTTAGTTTGATGTCCAAAATGAACACCAGCTTCAAGTAAATAACTCATTGACACAACTGCCATTTTAATTCCTCCTTTTGTTATTACTTCGAGATATTTCAAAATTACACCACTTATTACTAAGCACTCGGCATAAAAATCCATATCTGTGTTTATTTACATTTTCTATTTAATAGCAATCCCCGAATGTAAACGGTTTAAAAAAGCCATTAATATTATATCATATTATTTTTAAAAATAAACATTTTTTTTAAATTATATATCAATTCTTCCTAATAAGAAATCTAAAGCACTTATTTGTTTTATTCCATTATAATTTAATGTATCATAATCTAAAGTTATTAAGTATTTTGGATAATTATCATTGATTACTTCTAAAGGTTCTAATTCTCTTTTTAATGTTTTTTCATCTCTTACTGATAAACTAACTTGAATATATTTTAAACCATCATTATTTTTTATAACAAAATCAACTTCTTTATCATTAAATTTACCTACATATATATTATAATTTCTCCTTTTTAATTCCAAATAAATTATATTTTCTAAAATACTTCCAGCATCCCTTATTCCACCTATTATATGTTTTCTTAATCCCATATCACAAGCATAATATTTTTCGTTAGTCTTTAATAATTCTTTTTTCTTTATATCATATCTAGGTACCTTATACATTAAATAACTATCTAAAATATATCTCGTATAATTTTCAATAGTATTAACAGAATTACTTCTATTATTAGAATTTAAAGTATTACTTATCTTATTTATCGATGCAAACTGTCCAATATTATCAAATAAAAAATCATTAACACTTTCTAATAATGTTATATCATTTACTTTGTTTCTACTTACTACATCCTTCATAAGAATAGTATTATATATGCCGTCTAAATAGTTAGATATTAAACTCTCATCATTCTATATACTTTTGATATGCTTGGTTTTCATTATTAAAATTATAGGCCGAATAAAATTCTTTAAAAGATAAAGGTAACATATGTATTTCCATATATCTTCCCGTCAAATAAGTAGCAAGTTCACTAGATAACATATATGAATTAGACCCTGTTATATATATATCAACATTATCTTTTATATATAATCCATCAACAACATTTTCAAAACCATTTATTTTTTGTACCTCATCTAGAAATATATAATTTTTTTTATTTTTAATTAGTTTTTTTTCTATATTATTATATAACTCTTTCCAATCATCATATATCATTTCATTTGGATTTTCAAAATTTATACTTATTATTTGTTCATCATTTATACCTGTTTTTTTTAAATAACCTTTATACATATTAAGTAAAGTTGATTTTCCACATCTTCTTATTCCTGTTACTACTTTTATAATTTGTTTGTCCTTTAATTTTTTTAAAAATTCCATATATTCTGTTCGCTCTATCATCTAATATCTCCTCCAAATACATTATATCATTACTCAATATATAAACCAAGTTTTTTCAGCGTAATGAAAAAAATATCAAAAATTGATATTTTTTTATAAACATTAATATTTTTATGACATTTCATATTGATATTTGTGAAGTTATATAGACTTTTACTGTGGATAACCCTCACCTTGCCTATTTCTTCGGCAAGGTGTGTATGACTTCGTTTGTACTTATTTTTTTCATATCTTCTTTTTAAATTTGATATGGATTACTCCAAGTACCATTACCTTTGGTAATGGTGACATCAGAGTTAACAACTATAACTGCACGCAAGCCAAGCGTGCTGGAGACGTCAATGCTGTCGGAGGCGCGACCATCGAAGTTCACGCCCCAAGCGTGAGAACTACTGCTATATGGTGTCATTGTCCAATACCTATACGCATTATTATAGCCACTTGTAGTTGTATATCCTTTTGTCAATATACTACTACTTTGTCCTGATAACATTTCGCCTATTCTTATTAATCCAACTGTTGCATTGATACTTCTTGTTGGATTTTCTTCATTTAGTGATATTGTGTAACTTTGACCATAACCAAAATTATTTTGATACCAAGTATAATTATTTACTAATTTATTTTTATTAGTTGTATCACTTTCTTGTACCAACCAATTTAATACATCAACATTTAATTTTTGTCCAATTCCTGTTGTTGTTGAAAATGTATTATTGGAACCATATGACATTTTATATATTGTTCCAGATGGCTCCTCATAGTATCCATCTAGTATTAATTTTGTATTGCCATTACTATCTTTATCTACTACACGATATTTTCTTCCTGCAAACATTACATATTCGCCACTTGTTGCTTTTTCATTTAATTTTCCTGTTACTTCCACATTTTTATCTTCGTTTAAAATATATGGACCCGCTTCACTACTCCAAGTCTCCCCTAAAGTACCATTACCTCCGGTAATGGTGACATCAGAGTTGACATTTATAACTGCACGAAGACCATACGCATTGGACACGCCATGGTCGATGGCATCACCAGTGCTGAGCCAAGCACTAGAACTACTATATGGTGTCATTGTCCATTGATATTGATCTATATCTAAATATGAATTAATTCCACCTGCTAGATTATATTCATCTATAGTTAGTAAACCAACTTTGGCAGTTTCTGTTGATAAATTATTTGCACAAGTTGTTCTTGCACTTGAACTATCAGTAGTTGTTTCACTACACCAAGTTTCTTCTTTTATGATATTATTTCCTTTTAATCTTGAATAAAAATAATTATTTAACCAATCTTTTGCATAACTATTATCCCAATTTTGAGCAGTATTTCTTGCTCCCCAAGGTATTGCTGTTACATTTTCATCTGTTATTAATCTTACTGTTCCGTCACGATTTATTCCCATTATACGCCACAAAAAGCCGGAATACCATAATGAATTGTTTAATGGTTGTTGTGCAAACCACTCTTCTGGTGTCATTCCATATATTAATTCAAATACAGTATTAACACCTGCACTTGTTAAATCACTTTCTGATATACCACCATCTGTTAAAGCCCAGTTTTCAAAATTTTCTGCTATAAAATTCCCTTCACTATCAAAAAACTTTTCATTAATTACATCTATTGAATCTAATCCAGGTGCTCCATTTAACTGCGAAACAAATATATCTTTTCCTGATTGATTACTACCTTTTAAATAACATCCGCCCATATAACTATAATTATTATCTGTTGGTGTTACACATCCATTTCCATTTGTTTCTAAATATGGAAAATTTGATAGTACTACATCTTTTATTGTTTTAACTGAACAATTTTCATCATACTTAAACTCATATTGTTTATACTCTTCTACCCATTTATATAACACACAACCTTGCATTTGTTCATCAGTCACTGGATTTACTATATTATCTTTTAATATACCAGCATTAACTAATGTTGATAATTCTATTTTATTATAAAATGTTTGATATCCTATGTCATTAGATATACTATATTTATAAGCAGCATCTTCTATATTATTTATTACTTGTTCTAATGCTTTTTCCTTACTACTTTTAATTGATTTATTTATTATTGGAAATGTAATAAGTGCTATCACTCCTAATATGATAATAACTCCTAACAATTCCACTAAAGTAAAACCTTTTTTCATACGATCACCTATAATAATTTTATAATATTTTTTAGATATAGTCAAACATATTTTAAATATTAATGAATATAATTTGATAGGTGAATATTTATGATAAATAAAAAAAGTATTTGGTTTTTAACTTTATTTAGTCTTATTTTAGTTTTAAGTGTTTATTATATAACTATGCCTAGTGAATTATTAATTAGTACAAATGGTAACTATACAGAAAATAATAATGAAGATGTTGAAATAACAGAAAGTACGGTTTTAGTAGCATTAAGATTAGAAGCAGAAGAAGAATTATTAAAAGAGATGGAAAACTTGCAATTAATATTAAATGGTGATGGAACTATCGAAGAAAAGAATGAAGCATATAATAAAATGAAAGAATTAAATATGAATAAAGGAGAACAAGAAAAATTAGAAAATAAAATTAAAGAAGTTTATAATTTAGAAAGTTTTGTTAAAATAAAGAATAATAATATTGAAGTAACTATTAAAAAAGAAGAAAATGATTCTACTTTAGCTAATAATATCATGCGAACTATTCAAGAATTATATGAAGAAGAAAAATATATAACAGTTAAGTTTGTTAAATAGGCATTTTATTTCACTTATTTTCTTAAGGCACATAGAATAATATGAAGAACTATAAACCACCTTAAGGAAGTGAGGGAATTATGTCTAAAAGTGTTTTGACAAAAAGGGAAAAACAAGTTTTTGATTTGTTAGTATTAAATAAATCTACTTTGGAAATTGCTAAAAAGTTAGGTATAAGTGAAAAAACAGTTAGAAATCATATTTCTAATGTTATGCAAAAACTTGGCGTTAAAGGTAGAGCTGGTGCTGTCATAGAACTTTTAAAATTAAAGGAAATTTCATTATAAAAAGGTATATATAACCTTTTTTTTCATAATATTAATTAGGTGATCGTATGTTAAAGAAAAAGATGATAAGAAAAATTATTATCTCTACTTCTGCTCTATTCGCATTATTTTTAATTTATTTAATACCGAATGAAGAATTAGAAATAAATCAAAATTTGGAATATGTCGATTTAGAAGTTAACACTAATAGTATATATTTATTAGATGAATATAGTTATTTAGGCAAAGCTGAAGTAGTTGTCAATAGTAAGTCAACAGAAGATAAAGTAAAAGAATTAGTTGAAGTTTTAATAAGTGGTGGTGAAGGAGAAAATAAAATACCTAATGGTTTTAAATCAATACTACCTAGTGAAACTAAAATATTAAGTGTCAAATATGAAGATAATTTAATAAAAATAGACTTCAGTAAAGATTTATTAAATATAAGTAAAGAATTAGAAGAAAAGATGATTGAGGCTATTATTTATACAATAACATCTGTTGATGAAGTTGAAAAAGTAATTATTTATGTTGATGGAAATATATTAACTAAATTACCACAAACAAATACTACTTTACCTAGTACTTTAGATAGAAGTTGGGGAATTAATAAAACCTATGATTTTACAAATACTAAAGATATTAATCAAGTAACTATTTATTATTTGAATAAACATAATGATGATTATTATTATGTACCAGTTACTAAATATTTAAATGATAATCGAGATAAAATAAAAATAATAATTGATGAATTAACCAGTACTAATACTTATAATACCAATTTATTAAGTTATTTAAATAGTAATACGGAAATTTTAGCTATTGAAGAACAACCTGATATTTTAGAATTAACATTCAATTCATATATATTTTCTGATGTAGATAACAAAGACATTTTAGAAGAAGTCATTTACACTATTTGTTTATCCATTAAAGATAATTATGATGTAAGTGAAGTTGTTATTAAAAATGAAAACGAAGAAATATTAAAAACTGTTTTAAAAGAAATAAATTGACAATTTATTAAAAATGTATATAATATTCTTCACAAAAGGAGGATATTATGAGTTATAATGATGATTTATTAACTGCATTAAATGGTAAAATTGAAAGATTAATTAACATTCTACAATGCACCAAAGACTTAGAAGAAATAAAAAAGTTATTAAAAGAAGCAAACAAATTAAAAGAATTTGAATTGCAAATGAAATATCCAGAAGAATTCAGACAATTTAAACAAAAATAGTTATCAAATTTTAGATAACTATTTTTATTTATCATATTGTTAAATATTTAAAATTTACTAATATAATAAAAAAGCCTTTAAATTAAAGACTTTTATTTACCTAATGGTGTCCCAGAAGGGATTCGAACCCCTGACCGCTGCCTTAGAAGGGCATTGCTCTATCCAACTGAGCTACTGAGACAAGTAACATCGTAATTATACAACATAATTTTATAATATTCAAGTGTTTTTGTTTATTTTTTTATAATTTCTTGTTATAATTAGTTAAAGAAAGGTGATATTTTGAAAAAAGTTAGAAAAGCAGTTATACCAGTAGCGGGTATGGGAACAAGATTTTTACCAGTTACTAAATCAGTTCCGAAAGAAATGCTACCAATTATTGATAAACCGACATTACAATATATAGTTGAAGAATGTGTAAGTAGTGGTATCGAAGAAATTTTATTTATAACTAGTCCATACAAAAGAAATGTTGAAGATCATTTTGATCAAAGTTTTGAATTAGAAACTAGATTAGAAAAAAACAACAAATTAAAAGAATTAGAAATAGTTAAAAATATTTCTAAAATGTGTAAAATTTTTTATACAAGACAAGGAGAACCATTAGGAAGTGGTCATGCTATTAAGTTAGCAAAATCATTTGTAGGTGATGAACCATTTGCTGTTTTATATGGTGATGATTTGATGAAATCCGAAATACCAGTTTTAAAACAATTAATCGATGTTTATGAAAAATACGATGCTAATGTAATCGGTGTTCAAGAAGTTGATAGAAATTTAGTTTATAAATACGGTATCATCGATTTTGCAAATGGTGATAAAATTAAAAGTATCGTCGAAAAGCCAAGTGTTGAAGAGGCTCCAAGTAATTTTGCAGGATTAGGTAGATATATTGTAAAACCTGAAATATTTGACGAATTAGATAAATTAGATAGAGGTAAAGGAAATGAATATCAATTTACCGATGGTATGTTAAGTTTAATGAAAAAGCAAGATTTTTATGCTTGTAAATTTAAAGGTACTTACTTTGATATTGGCAATCAATTAGGTTATTTAAAAGCAAATATTGCATATGCTTTAGATAGAGATGATTTAAAAGAAGAATTAAAACAATATTTAAAAGAGATCAAATGATCTCTTTTCTAATTAAATCAACAAATTCATCAATTGCAATATTAATAGTTTCTTCACTACCATATTTTCGATAACTGATTGTGTTACTATCGACTTCTTTTTGACCTAATATTAATGTGTAAGGTATTTTTCTAACAACACTTTCACGCATTCTATAACTTAATTTTTCTTCCCTATTATCTAATTCTACTCTAAATTCATCTTTTAATAATGAATATATTTTATTAGAATATTCTAAATGATGTTCATTATTAACTGGAATTATATTAACTTGAATTGGGGCTAACCAAGTTGGTAAGGCCCCTTTAGTTTCTTCTAATATAAAGGCTGTAAATCTATCAAATGTACCAAATATTGCTCTATGGATTACAACTGGTGTTTGTTTATCACCTTTATTATCGATATAACTTAATTCAAATCTTCTAGGTAATAAGAAATCTAATTGACAAGTTGACAATGTTACTTCTGGTCCAACAGCAGGTTTTACTTCAACATCTAATTTAGGGCCATAAAAAGCAGCCTCTCCTATTGCTTCAAAATAAGGAATATCTAACTCATTTAAAACTTCCCTTAATTTATTTTCAGCATTATCCCACATTTCATCATCATCAAAATATTTTTCTTTATCTTCTTTATCTCTTAATGATAATCTAAATTTATAATCTTTTATACCAAAATCTTTATAAACATCTAAAATTAGATTTACAACTTGTTTGAATTCATCTTTAATTTGTTCTGGTGTTACGAATAAATGAGCATCATTTTGACACATACATCTAACACGTTCTAATCCTTTTACAGCACCTGATGCTTCATATCTAAAATCTGTTGCAAATTCACCAATTCTAATTGGTAAATCACGATAAGAATGTAATTTATTCTTATATACTAACATATGATGCGGACAATTCATTGGTCTTAATACAAATTCTTCTTCATCAACTTTCATCATTGGAAACATATTTTCTTTATAATGATCCCAGTGTCCACTTGTTTTATATAAATTAACAGTTCCAACACAAGGTGTATAAACATGGTTATATCCTAATTTTCTTTCTTTATTATAAATATAATTTTCTAATTGTTTTCTTATAATTGCCCCATTAGGTAACCATAAAGGCATTCCTGCTCCAACTAATTCGTGATTCATATATATTTCTTGTTCTTTACCAATTTTTCTATGATCTCTTAATTTAGCCTCTTCTAAATATTGTAAATGTTCTTTTAATTCTTCTTCTGTTTCATAACAAACACCATATATTCTTTGTAGTGCTTTATTTTTAGAATCACCTTTAAAATATGCTCCACTTACCTTAAGTAATTTGAAATGTTTTAATTCTTTAACAGATTCAACATGTGGGCCACGACAAAGATCAGTAAAATCTCCTTGAGTATAGCAAGATATAACTGTGTCATCTAGCATATTATTAATTAAATCAATTTTATATGGATCATTTTTAAATTTTTCTAAAGCATCTTCTCTACTTAATTCTTCCCGATAAATTCTTTTACCATCTTTAGAAATCTTTTTCATTTCTTTTTCAATTTTTTCTAAATCACTATCTTTTATAACATTATCACCTAAATCGATATCATAATAAAATCCTTCTTCAATAACAGGTCCAACCCAAAACAAAGCATTTGGATATAAATGTTTAACTGCTTGCGCTAAAAGGTGAGCGCAACTATGATTAATAACACTTAACCTTTCATCTTCCTTGATATTCTTTAACATAACTTTTACCTCCTAATTGCTCAACTTTTGAATGTTTGTTAATCTCTTCTAAAAGTTCAATAGTTCCTTCTATTTGTTTTCTTTCATACAATAATAATTGCATTTCACTCCATAACGAAATTAATTTACTTAATTGATTAATTTTTACTTTTTTTAATTTCATTATTTGTTCATCAATATTACCTAAATTTTGAATTCTTCTTAGTTCTTTTGGATTAATATATGGTGCGATATTACCATATCTATCAGATACCAATAATATTTTATGTGATAAAATTAATTCAATATTAGTAGATGCAAATTCAAATGAAACACTTAAAACATATGGATTTTCAAAACTTCTTAAATGTTTATGCTTCAATGAATAACAATCAACATCAACACCATCATTTAAATATTTAATTACAAATTCTTTCATGCTGATAGTATATTTACTCCTATCAAGTTTTTCTAAATTATTTTTACTCATATATTCTCTCCCCTAAAAAAACACTCCTTTAATATCAAGGAGTGTTATAAACACGGTACCATCCTAATTTGGACTTAATTAAATAACGGTTTTAACCGGAAATCTCTTTCGAGTTCTACTCATAGGTAGTAACTTTTAAATCTTATTTATTAGTCTTACACTATCACTAACTCGCTTTAAATAGAATTTTAAAAGTCGTGTCCTAATCAACATATTTAACTATATTTTAGCACATCACCTATATTTGTCAATATTAAATTAATTTTTTTACTTTATTTTTTTTCAAAGTTTCAAAGTTACCATCTTTATAAAAAATAACATAGCCATGATTTTGACGCCATTTTCTTCTTTCTTCAACAGGCATTTCAATAACTTCTTCTGCTATATCAATATGAAGAATACCATCTAAATGGTCATATTCATGTGATAAAACAGTTGCTTCAAAGCCTTCAAAAACTTCTATATGTTTATTTTTTTCAGTGTCATAATATTCTAAAGTTATTTTATAAGGTCTTAAAACTCTACCACAATTATCTAAACAACTAGCACAATTTTCCCAATATTCTGTTAATCCTTCTTTTTTTATAATAGTAGGATTTATTAATATTCGAGATTCATTATATTGTCTTTCTTCTTCCGTTTCTAAATGACTTTGCATTTTATTTATAATATCTAAATTAGTATTTTTTAAATAAATTAATCTTTTAGGTATTCCTAATTGAACTGATGCCATTGCCATAACTTCATTTTCTTTACAAAATTTATCTAAAACTGCTATATCATCTTCTAAATTAGGATCATTAAAATCAACTTCTTTAGAAATTTGTCTTAAAAACTGTTCGTTGTCATAAATTGTTATTGCTTTCAAAATTGATCACTCCTACTTATATAATATCATATATTTAATAAATATTAACACTCAAATTATATAAATTATTAATTTTATCTTCTTTTTCTTTAGGAATAGTAATTGTATTTTTATCCCCATCAGATATATATCGATTATTTTCTAATATTTTAAAATTCATTTCAATATCAAATTCTTTACCATTATTATCATATGCGCGAATTCTTTTTAAAAATGTTTTATCAAATGACTTATTAAATGGTGAATATTCCGCTTCCCATCCAACTCTTAATGTTGCTATAGTATTATATTCTTTATCATTATAAACACCTTTTAAAATAGAATTAAAGTTTGTATGACTTTTATCATATGGTGAACCAAATGGTAAAGCCACTATATTAACATATTTCTCGGGTATATATTTATCTAATAAATTATAGACACTTCCTATTTCTTGGACGGATTTTTCTTTAGAAATACTAGTAAAATCGGCATGAGAGTAACTATGATTACCAATATCATATCCATTATCAATTAACCATTTTAAAATTTTTTCATTATATTCACTCTGATTAAATAAACCACCATTTACAAAAAATGTTGCTGTTACATTAAAATCAGGATATTTTTGTTTAAAAGATTCTAAAACACCTACAGCCGAATTAGGATCAATTATAATTTCTCCATTTTCATCTAAACCAGTTACTTTTATATTGTTAGATAATCCATCATCAAATGTAATTATAATAGGACTATAACCTGCTTCAACATCGATTACACCATTGACATAGTCATTTAATCTTATCATTCGATAACCAGAATTATAATAGAATTCCAAATCTTTTTTAAATGCTTCTGTTGTTCTTTGATAGCCATCTTTATCAACATTACCACCTGTATATTCATTATCAGTAATATTGTGAATTCCGTGATACATCATAATTGGAACATTACCAGATTCATCAACTTTTAATTCTTTATAATTAATTCCTTTTGATATATAGATAATTAAATTATCATTTTCATTTAATTTACTATTTATATCAATACTTTGTTTAAATATTTTATCTTTTTCATAAATATTATTTTCTTCTTTTATTTCTAAATTTAAATTATTTTCATTGGCAAAATTAATTGCATCTTCTTTAGTTTTGCCAACCAAATCAATCATTAAATTATCTACTTTTTCATCCTTAGGAACAAATATATAAATAGATATAAATGTTACTAAACTTAAAATTATTAAAACTACTAAAATTTTATTTTTCATACTACCACCTATATATATTATACACCCAAACAATAAATTTATAAATACATAAACTATTATAGGTGATTAAAATGTTTAGAAGATGGAATCATGGGACTTGGTGTTTATGTTTAATTGGGTTAATTATCGTCTTTTGTTGGCAAGTGATAATAACTTTCTTTATCATTACTCGTTTTAATTTATTTTTATTATTTTTACTTTGGTTATTTATTTTATATGTTTTATTTAGAATAATATGGTGATATTAACTTTTCTGTTTTATACATAATATCCATTTCATTACTTATTTCTTTTGTTTGTTCATAAGTTGATTTATCAAATTCTATTTTAGGAGGTAAAGCAATTAAAATAAAAAATAATTTTCTTTCATCTTTTTGTAATGGATAATTTTGTTCATATTGTTTTAATATCTCACTAAAATCAAAATCTAAAGCGTGACGTTTATATAATATATATAAATCAAATATTGGTATTCCTATCTTGGCTTTATCCCAACTAATTAAATATGAATTATCATTTTTTATAAAATGGCTTAAATCTAAATTATTATGTAGTACTACTACTCTTTGTTTAGTTTTATCTTTAATTAGTGCATACCAATTTTCAACCTCTTCTTTACAATAATTTAACGAAATAAATATTCGTGATATGTTACGCGCTAATAAGTACTCACTAGGACTCATATAGATATGAGATTCAATTAAAGTTATTATATCATTATAATAACTTTCTAAATATTCAATATTATTTTTTATGTCTTCATATATTTGTTTATAATCTTCAAAATCTACTTCTTTATAATGTGTTGTTTTACTATGTAATAAACTAATTAAATTAATCAAATCTAACATTTTTTGTTCATTAGGATAATCTAAATTTTCAATATATTCTGCTATTTCATATTCTTCATTTTCATCACTTATTGTTCTTGGATAATAATTAAAACTACGTGATCTTAAATAGTCGAAAATTTTTTTATCTTTATTGTTTTTTTTAATAGCAAAACGCCCTATCTCTGTATCAACAATGGTTGTCTTACCACTTTTAATATAGCGATGGGGCTTTATTTGATATTTTTTTAATATGTCATTAATTTGTTTCATATAAAGAAGGTATAATTAATTTATCGCCTATTTTTATATCACTAATATCATTATATTGTTCTAAAACTTCTTTAGTTATATTATATTTTAATAATATGCTTTCAATGTTATCATTTTCTTTTACAATACAAACATGATAAGTCGCATATGTTTCTGAAGAATCATCAAAATTATCAAACAAATTCTTTACATCTTCTGTATCAATTCTTGACATATCATCTAATTTTTTTGGTTCTTCTTTTTTTTCTTCCATTGCTACTGCTTCAACCTTTTCTTCTTCATATTTAAAAGGTGGTAGTACCTCTTCTATCTTATCTAGACCTATCTCAACAGATATACTTAATAAATTATTATTAACAATTTCATAATAAAAATCATCAATATCGATTATTAAATTATCTAAATTATACCTATCGCTCATTTCAATATTAACAGGAATATCAAATTTAAAATCTTCCGTATTAACACTTGTATCATTTATTTTATAACTACCGCTTATTATTAAATTACCTTTAATTACTCTATCATCCAAACTTAATTCATGATCTAATGCAATACTTACTATTTCCGCAATATTATTTTTTAACTTTAACTCTTTTTTTAAAGGAACCGTCTTTTTCATATCATCACCCTAATTAATTATATGAAAAAAAGTTCATTATATTCATAACGAACCATATTTTAAATTATTTTTTAATATATAAACTTTTGCAGGCAATCTTTTCCCTAGTAGTAAATTTAAATTCTTTTTATTTAATTCTATTACTTTTTTTACTCTTCTTTTAAATGTTTCATTTTCCAATATTTTGGGATGTTCATATAAAATAGCATTCAAACTAGCAAAATAATATTCACTGTTTAAAAGGTCATCTAATGCACTATCGAATGTTTCTTCATCCATTTCTTCTAAATGAAGTATTAAAATAATATAATCATACCCTAAAGATTTTTTTATAAAATTTTTTTTATTTTGAAAATCTTTAAAACTTATTTTTTTACCTGCACAGTTAAATCTTTTAGCTATTTCACGATAATAATAATCATCACTATTATCAAAACATTCCATATTTAAATTAACTATTAAATCATTAAATATTTCATAAAAGTATTTTTTAGCTTCAATAGTTTCGTATATAGCGTTATCTCTAATATATGATATCAAAATATACAATCTATCTTTTCTTTCTTCATCAATAAATTTCATTTCTATTAGATAATCTATTAAATCAATAAATATATCTAAAAAAGATTGATTAAATAAATAAAAATCATAATCACCTTGCAGTGATTGATGATATATTTCATCATCATATAAAAGACATTGACAAAATTTAGTATAAAAATATTCCTCAAAATTTTCCATTATTAATCACCTTGTACAATTCTTTAAAATCCTTTACTTTAATAAATTTGATATTATCTTTAACTTCTTTAGGTAACTCACCAATATCATTATCAAAAGGAATAATTATTTTTTTAATACCGCTTCGTAAAGCACCAATAGATTTTTCTTTTAATCCACCTATCTCTAAAACATGTCCTCTTAAAGTTATTTCACCAGTCATAGCAATATCACTAGATATTTTTAAATTAGTTAAAGCACTTAAAATTGCTAAAGTAAGAGCAATACCAGCACTAGGTCCATCTTTTTTTATAGCTCCTTCTGGAACATGAATATGAATATCATTATTAAACATTTCATAATTGATATTATAAAACTTATAATTTGCTTTTAAATAACTCAATGCTATATTAGCGCTTTCTTTCATTACATCACCTAAACTACCAGTCAAAATTAAATTTCCCTTACCTTTATAATAATTAACTTCAATTGGTAATACATCGCCACCAAATGGTGTATAAGCAAGTCCATTTACAACACCTACTTGTTCTTTTGTCTTCTCACTATATTTATATTTTTCTTTACCTAAATATTTAATTAAATTTTGTTCATTAATAATTATTTTATTTAATTTTATATTATTAACAACAATTTGAGTTACTATTTTTTTTTTTTTTTTTTTTTATTGTATTTATAACTCTCTTACTCCTTTTTCTTTAGTATAATTTCTTATATTCTTTAAAATAGTATCATTATCAATAGAGATAAAATCTTTATTTAAACCATTTTTAATTATTATTTTAGGTAATAAATATTTAACCGCAATATCTAATTTTTCATACTCGGTATATCCTGATAAATTAATTATTTCTAATCGATCTTTTAAAGGTTCTGGTATATTCTCAATATAATTAGCCGTTAATATAAATAAAACATTTGATAAATCATATTCTTCTTCAATGTAATTATCACTAAAATTTTTATTTTGTTCTTTATCTAAAATACTTAATAAACAACTAGTCGGATCACCTTTATAATCACTACTCATTTTATCAACTTCATCAATTAAAAATAAAGGATTGTTTGATTTTGCTTTTTTCATGGAAGAAATAATTCTACCTGGTATTGCTCCTACATAAGTTCTACGATGACCGATTATTTCTGATTCATCTCTTATACCACCAACCGATATTTGGACAAAATTACGATTTATTGCAGATGATATAGATTTTGCCAAAGTCGTTTTACCAACCCCAGGTGGACCTACTAAACATATGATTGAACCATTATTATTATTGCTCATTTGATTTACTGCTAAATACTCGATAATACGATCTTTTACTTCTTTTAAGCCATAATGTGAAGCATCTAAAGACTTTTTAACTTGTTTTAAATTTTTATTATCATTTGTATAAATATTCCAAGGTAGTGAAAGTAGCCATTCGATGTAATCTCTTATAATATTTAATTCAGGTGACATACTAACACATGCCTCATAACGTTTTAATTCATAATTTAACTTTTCTTTTATTTTTTTTGGACAATCTAAATCATTTATTCTTTTTTTTAATTTATCTAAATCATTATCTTTTGAAGAATCACCTAATTCCTCTTTTAACAATTTCATTTTTTCTCGTAGAATAAATTCTTTTTGACTTTCATCCATTTCTTTTTTTACTTTCATATCTAAATTACGTTCGATTTTAAACATTTCTTTTTCTGCATAAATGTCTTTTAATACCATTTCGCCTCTACTAATAGGACTTATTGTATTAAGATATTCTAATATTCTATCTTTATTATTTATTATATTAGGTACAACAATATCAGTAAATTTATCTAAACTTGTTTCTTTTTCAATAATAGATAAAATACCATTACTTATATAAGGAATATTATTGACATATGATTTTAATTCCTTTTTTAATTTATTAATTATTATTTCTTCATTTTCAATTTGTTCAACAGTTATTTCACTAACAATTGATTCTAAAGGATCAGTTGATTTAAAATTTAAAAATTCAATTATATTTAATCTTCTTATTCCTTTTAAGTCAACTCTAGTATTACCATTAGGTAATTGTAAGATATTTTCTAATTTTGATAAAACGCCGATTTTAGTATTTTCACTATATTCACTTACTACTAATATATAATTATCATGAAATAATAAAGACATATCAATAACATTATTATCTAAATTTTTTGAATCAAATTCTAGTTTTAAAGTGTTATGAGGCAGTAACACAATTCCATTTAAAAGTATTACTGGTAAGTTGTATTTTTTCAATGTAATCACTTCCTTCAAAACTGATTATTATTATAACACAGAAAAAGAATTATTCATCCAATAAATTCTTCTAAATTGACAATATTTAAATCTTTCGAATTTATGTATTCGATTATTAAAGGTAATTCATTAAGTGTAGTATCATTTATTTTTAAAGATATAATACTTCCTTTTTCCAAATTTTGTTTAATAGTTATTAAGGGATTATTTTTTACAATTATATTAGGGATTATCGTATAACTATTATTATTTTTACAAATTTTTAATATATCTTCATTTTCTTCTTCGATATAACAATAAGTATATTTTTGATTACCTATTTTTGTTACGATAGTATTCATCCAACTAATACCATTAACATTATAACTATAATTGTATCCTAAATTACCTATCGTATGACCGTCTTCAATTAAATCAATTATTTTTTCATTATTATTTTCAAACCAATTACCATCAACATAAAAAGTTGCTTTTATTTCATAATTATTTAATATATTTAATATTTTTTCAATATTATTATTTTGTTCTACTAAAAATAATAAACTTACTTCGTTTTTATTGCTTTTGATAATATATTTATCATAGTAATCTAAGACACTTATTTCTGGTTTAATACTTTCATAAACTAATAAATTAGTATTAAATTCATCAATTTTTTTCATTTTTTTATAACTTTCTTTAACATTTATTTTACTACCAGAAATTCCTGCAATTATTGTATTATCTTTAATAACAGCATTAATTGGTTCGATAATATATTGATTTTCTATATCTTCTATTTGTTTTAATAAATCATCATTTTCTTTTATTACAGATGTTATTTTATTAGTATAGGTAAAAGTAAATAAAAGTAATGTTATAAATCCAATAACTTGAAATATTTTTTTCATAAATTCACCTAATTAAATATATGAAATATTTCACTTTTTTTTCAATATTTCATAGTATAAGTTGAAAGGAGTTTTATTATGTATCCAAATTATCAAAATTTTAATCAATATAAACAACAATATCCTAATGATGAAAGATTTATTGGCGGTTTTGCTTTTCCATTTTTATTAGGTGGCGTTACCGGAGCCGCTTTAGCCCCAAATTTCTGGCGTCCACCATATAATAGGCCACCATATCCATACCCTCCATACCCATATTATGGACCATATTATAGATAAAAAATAGTAGATTAATTTCTACTATTTTTAAATCTTTATATATTTTCAACAATTACTTTTCCATCTAAATTACAAATATAACAATCTGGCAATCTTTTTTTATATAGTTTAAACTTTTATCATCTTTTTCTAAACTTCTTCCAACCAACACCCCTTCTATTAACTTAGAAGGTAATCCAAACATAATTGCAAATTCTCTATCGGTAGTAGTTGCATTCCTATTTAATCTGTCATTATTAATAAATTCATCTACATATCTATAATCAAGAAAATTTTTTAAAATTGTTTTATCAAAATTTAAATTTCAAACATCATTATATGCAAGTTTTTTAGCATATTCTGAATTCATATTTATTATAAATGCAATTTGTCTTTTGTTAGAAACTAAACTTGGAAGAAATCTCACTTCTTTAGTTTGTCTCCCCAATAAGTCCATATTTTTTCATTATCATTTATTTTTTTCAGTAATTTCATCAAATTTATGATAAGGATTTAATTTATTAATTATCTTTGCCCCTAGTCCTCTACCAACTGAATAAGAAAACATAAAACCACTATACAAATTTATATAATCTTTCAAAAATATATCTTCTTTTATATTCCACATACCAACACTATTGTTTATTTTATTTGGTCTATTTATTGAAGTAAAATCTGTTGAAATAAAACCATTTTCAACTGAAAAATCAAAATTAGATAAATCATCAAATATGCCATAAAGAAACGTTCCTTTATAAAGCTTTACATCATCAACTATTTTATATTTATTCTTTGTTATTATTACAGTTTCATTATAAAATAATTGTACTTAATTTATCAATATTTCTTTTGTTTTTCCCTCAAATCTATCATTTATTTTTTTTATATATTTTTCTTTATTATTCATAATATCACTCCAATATTATAAAATTAAATATAAAATTTTTTGCTTACAAGTCATTTCAAAACAATTCTTTTAACAAATGGTTTTTGTTCCGTTATTGAATCACCATCACTATATACCACACTACCAATTTTACTTGTTCTTTCTAAAACGTCCTCATTAATACTTTCAGTAAATAGATTTAAAAAGTTTATTTTATCATCAGTTATTCCTTGTTCAATTGCATATGTTGCATTTTTGATTTCTACACAAATTGCTTTAGCATTTTCATAAGTAATATAGTCATCAACATTATATGGACTAGCAAAAAAAATATTCTCAGTTAACTTAATTGGAATAGTTTTAGAAATACACCCATCAGTTACCATTTCTATTCCTATATTTTGTCCAAATTTTCTTCCTGCAATCAATAAATATGTTTTATTTGGATTAACTCCGTAAATATTAATTCTATTAGGATTTTTTTTCTTTATTCTATCTCTTATTCCAATTTCTTTAGCCATTTGTTCAATTTTTTTCGATCTTTCTTCATCTAAACGTTTTGCGATAAATGATACATCTGTATCAGCATAAAACAAACGTAATGGGGTACATCGCATTGAATCCCATTTAATCCTGCCACTAAAAAATTTTTCACGATATAAGCCATTATGTATATCAACTTTATTTGAAAAACCATTTCTAATTAAACAGATATCTTCAAATAATTCTCTATAATTTGGATTTTTATAGTAATAATAAAGTTCTTTTGCAAGTTCATTTTCATCTATTTCATATACACCATTTTTATAAAGTAATGGCAATAATAATGAAATAAAATCATATTCACTAAAAACATAATCTTTCGATTCTTTCATAAAATACCTCCCTATGCAACATTATATCACAAATAAAAAAGACAAGTAAACTTTTTACTTATCTATTTTGCTTCTTCTTGAGCTCTTGTTTCTCTAATTACAATAACTTTTATTGTACCAGGATATTGTAATGTTTCTTCAATTTTATTTTTAATATCCCTAGCAACCTTATAACTTGCAGCATCATCAATTTTATCTGGTTTAACGATTACTCTTAATTCTCTACCTGCTTGCATTGCATAAGATTTTTCAACCCCAGGTATTTCATTACCGATACTTTCTAGTTCTTGTAATCTTTGAACATAATTTTCTAATGAATCATTTCTCGCTCCTGGTCTTGAAGCAGATAAGGCATCAGCAATAGCAACTAAAACTGAAATTACATTATCAGCATCCTTATCGCCGTGATGAGACTCTATAGCATTAATAACAACATCATTTTCTTGATATTTTTTAGCTAAAGAAACACCTAAATCAACATGTGATCCTTCAACTTCATGATCAATTGCCTTACCAATATCGTGAAGTAATCCTGCTCTTTTAGCAAGTCCAACATTTTCACCTAATTCTCCCGCCATAATACCGGCTAAATGAGCAACTTCAATTGAATGTCTTAAAGCATTTTGACCAAAACTTGTTCTGAAATGTAGTTTACCTAACAATTCTTGTAATTCTGGATCTACTTTAGTAATTCCTAATTCAAATAAAGCTTCTTCACCATATTCTAATAATTTTAACTTCATTTCTTTTACTGTTTTATCATATATTTCTTCAATTCTACCAGGATGAATTCTACCATCTTTTATTAGCGCTTCGATTGCTACTCTAGCAATTTCTCTACGATATGGATCAAAACTTGATAAAACAATTGCTTCTGGGGTATCATCAATTATCAAATCAACACCAGTAACCGCTTCAATAGATCTAATATTTCTACCTTCTCTACCTATTAATCTACCTTTCATATCATCATTAGGTAAATTAACTACTGTAACAGTTTGGTCACTTGCTACATCACCAGCATACTTTTGCATAGTTGATACTAATAAACTTTTTGCTTTTTTATCAACTTCTAATTTTGCCTCTACTTCCCTATCTTTAATATAAGCGGCTATTTCTAAATTCATCATCTCTTCAACTTTTTTAAGGACTAGATCTCTTGCTTCATTTTTAGAATAACCGGCTATCTTTTCTAGTAATTCTACTTGTTGTTTTTTAATATCCTCCACTTTATCTTGTTCTTTTTGAATTTCTCTTTGTTTATTTACTAAATTATTTTCTCTTTCCTCTAACATTTGTTCTCTATTTTGTAATGTTTGATCTCTTTTATCAATATTACTTTCTCTTAAAAGTAATCTTTCTTC
>CALVYO010000010.1 GCA_944372275.1 uncultured Bacilli bacterium | reverse complement strand
AAAAAAAATAAAAAAAATAAAAAAAAATAAAAAAATTTATATAAAAAAAAAATAAAAAAAAAAAAAATTTACTAAATATTTCAACTTTAAAATTAACAAATAGCAAAACTGGGGGGGGGGCATTTACTAAATAATGCTTTTACTTTAATTGAGTTATTGGCAGTTATTATCATTTTGGCTATAGTAGCCCTTATTGCCACGCCAATCATATTGGATGTAGTAGAAGATGCAAGAAAGAGTGCAGGATTATCCGAGGCAAATATGATATATAGTGGAATAAATAACTATTGTGCAACAGAAGAAATAAAAGTCCAAATGGATAGTAGTTATACAGCAATATGTAAAAGTGGTATGTTAACAACAGATGTGGAAAAAATGGTCAACTTAGGAAATGCGAAAGTAATAGAAATAGAATATAGCGATAAATTAACATGGCTAAAAGTAAAAAGTAATGGCCATATCTATACTTTACAAGATAATGCAATGGTAGAAACGGATTTAGATAAACCAGAAGTAAAATATGCAGTAGGCGATTTATTAAAAGTGCAAGTAAGTGATAGTGAAACACAAAATATCTATGTATTAGAAGTAAATGGAAATGAAATAGTAGGAATACTAGATAGAAATTTACCAGGCGGAACAGTAGCGTGGATAAGTCTAAGTGATTATAACAGTGCAGGAGGAAATTGGTCTAGTGATTCAGATGAAGTAAAAAATCAAAATTTATATGAGTTTGGACCAGTAACAGCGTTAGCAGCAATGAATGAAAGAACAAGTAGCTGGAATAAGGTAAATAAAATAGAGATGCCAGAAGCAGAAGAAATGTTGAAACTAACAGAATATTACAAAGAATTAGAGTCAAGCGAAGAGACATCGAATTGGGAAAGTAAATATTTTACAGATTTTTATGGATTTATACAAGCAAATAAAGTTTTTATGAATTGTAGTAGTGGAAGCGAATGTCGAGAAGCAATAACAGCAGCAGGAGGAGCAAAGTATTTATTACCAGAATGGGCAGCAATAAATTTAGGAACAACAGGAGATAGTAGTGCAGGATATGCATATTGGACAAAAACACCAGCAAACTTGAGTGTTGTGTCTTATCCTAATCTTGCGTGGAATGTCACTGTCTTCGGCTTCCTCTTCATCGAGGGCTACGTGGACGACTCTGACTACGTTGGCGTGCGCCCAGTTATCCATATCTATGAATCTAACATCCTTTCTAAATTAGAGGCACCAGAGTATGTAAACCCAGATGATGTTGGTGGAGGAAATCAGTAACGAATACTAATAGCGTAAAATCCCGAAGGGATTTATAAGCCGCACGCGAAGTCGTGTGGCCAAAGAGGGGCAAGATAGTATAGTAAACACTTGTGGTGTTACAATGCTAAAAGAAAGTAAAATATAAATGTTAAAATAGAAAGTCATAAAAATGTTAGTTAAAAATTTATATTAATTTTTTAACCTTAACTATATGATGTATTGTAACATATATTATATTAATTGAACTTGCTATTATTAAACTATATATACCTAATTTAAACAAACAACAGATTATTAAAATAATAGTTCTTAAAATCATACCTAAAAATGTTCCAAACATAGCAGAATTACTTTTACCCATTGCTTGTAAAGAAGTAGTTAATGGGGCTTGAATATAATGTAATAAACAAATAGGGGCTAGTATTTTAATATAGGTAATACCCTGATTAGTATTAAATATTAATTTTAAAGGTATTTCTGGTATTAAAACAAATATAATAGTTGCTGGAATACCAATTAATAAAGAAATAAATATGGCTTGTTTAATTTTATTTTTAGTATATTTATAATGTTTATTTGAATAACCATTACTTACAATAGGTAATAAGGCTTGTGATATGGCTCCTGTAAAAAAAGAAGGAAGTAATATTAATGGCATAACATAACCATTTAAAATACCATATTCATTTAAAATATATTGGTTAGAAAATCCTGATTTAATTAAAAAATAAGTTAATATAATTGGTTCAAAAAACATACCAATTGTACCTATTAAGCGAGATCCTGTTGTAGGTAGACTTATTTCTAATATATCTTTGATATTACTCATTGATGGAGTAATATCTTTTTTATATAGTTTAAAGTTTTTAGGTAGAAAGAAAAATAATGTTAATATTGATGTTAATTCACTTATAATATTGGATAATATTAAAAATGAAACTGCAAATTCTAATCCTTTAAGCAAAAAGAAAGGTGTAAATAAAATAATACTTATTAATCTTGTTACATCTTCTAAAACATTAGATAAAACGTGAGGAAACATTCTTTGTTTACCAAAAAAATATCCCCTTAAAATACCTGATATGGATATAAAAGGTAATACTAATGCTATAGCAATAATGGAATAATAGGTTCTACTTTCATGTAATAAATTATTAGATATAAATTTTGCAGACAAAAATATAAACAACATAACTATTAAATTAATAATAATTATTAAAAATAAACTGGAAAATATTAATTTTTTATTATTTCTTTTATCTTCGGACACTAATTTTGATATAGCAGTAGGTAATCCTAAAGTACATATAGCAATAAATAACATAAAAGTAGGATTAACTAACATATATAATCCTATACCTTCAGTATCTACTAATCTAGTCATTACTATTTTTATTATCATACTTAGTATTTTTGTTATAAAGCCCCCAATAATTAAAATGATAGTTGACATAATAAATTTATTTTTTTTCATAAATCACCTTTAAAAATATTGATTTTTCTTATATAATATATGTATGAGGTTTAAAAATTATTTAAATGTTTAATAAATTTGAGAAAGGGGCTATTTTATGATTAATAGTAGAAAAGAATATAAAAAAAATATAAGTTATAAAATAATTGAGAATAAGATAAATAAAGTAGATGGCGCTATGGCACAAGAGGGAATGCCATTGACTAATGAACTAAAACAATGTTTATATAATTGTATAGTTGGCAAAACTACAACTGAACAAGAACGAAAAAAAATAATAGAAAAATATAGAGGTATTTATGGATAAATATACATATGAATTTATAACAAATTTAAGAGTAGAAAAATAATCTATTCTTTTTTTTATAAATTTTATATATCACCTTTAAAAATATTGATTTTTCTTATATAATATATGTATGAGTTTTAAAAAATATTTAAAAGGAAGTGTAATAATGCTAGAAAATAATAATCAATATTTTGAAGTTTTAAATGATATAAAAAATACTTTAATAACGACAAGAAATAAAATAATTGACAATGCTAATAAAGATTTAATATTAATGTATTATAAAATTGGTTTAAAATTAATAGAGAATAATAAATGGGGAGTATCATTTATAGATACTTTAGCAAAAGATTTAAAAATAGAATTTCCTAATATTAAAGGAATGTCTGCTAGGAATTTAAGATATATGCAAAAATTTGCAACTGAATTTGACAATGATGAATTTTTGCAACATTATGTTGCAAAAATTCCTTGGTCATCTATTACAACGATAATGGATCAAGTAAAAGAAAAAAATATTAGAAATTGGTATATTGAAGAAACTGTTAAAAATGGTTGGTCTAGACCTATAATAATCCATCAAATAGCAAGTAAATTATATGAAAGACAAGCATTATTAGAGAATAAAACTACAAATTTTGATAATACGCTACCAAGTCCAAATAATGAACAAGTTGCATATTTATTAAAAGATCCTTATATATTTGATTTTATAATAAATAATAAAGATTTAAAAGAATTAGATATTGAACAACAATTAATATCCAATATAACCAAATTATTATTAGAATTAGGTAATGGCTTTGCATTCATAGGTAGACAATATCATTTAGAGATAGATAATGAAGATTATTATATTGATTTATTATTTTATAATTTAAAGGTTAGGAGTTATGTTGTAATTGAACTAAAAACAACTAAATTTAAACCAGAATATGCAGGAAAACTTAATTTTTATTTAAGTGCTGTAGATAAGTATATTAAAGATGAAAAAGATAATCCTACTTTTGGTATTTTGTTATGTAAAGATAAAAAGAAAGTAACTGCTGAATTAGCGCTAAAAGATATTAATAAACCAATTGGTGTGAGTGAATATAAAATTTTATCAGAAATACCAGAATTTTTAGAAAATACATTACCTAGTATTGAAGATATTGAAAAAAGACTAGAAAATGATTTACAGTGAAATATTTATAGTATTTAAAAGAGTATCGATTTGAAAAAAAAGAGGTGGTTATCGTGATAGAAAAAATTAATAAATTAAATAGTTTAAGACCTTTTACAGAATATGAATTAAAAAGGTTATATGAGTAATTTATGATCGAGTATACTTATGATTCTAATGCTATTAAGGAAAGTACGTTAACATTAGAAGAAACTGCATTGAAGAAGAAAAAAAGAATATATAAATATCTATTGTTCTAACGAAATGAAACAAGATTTAATAAATTAATGTAAAAAATATCTGAATATATAATGAAATAATAATTAATTTAAGAATAGAAAATAATCTATTCTTTTATAATTTATCGTGTTAATAAATTTGTTTTTTTTCATAAATCACCTTTAAAAATATTGATTTTTCTTATATAATATATGTATGAGTTTTTTGAAATAAGACAATAATTTTAAAAAGGAGTTGACAACTATATGGAAGATAGTTCATTTGTAATTTATAAAGATAATAATGATATAAATGTTAAAGTTTTTTTGCAAGAAGAAGACGTTTGGATGAATCAAGAACAAATTAGTAAATTATATAATAAGTCTAAGTCAACGATAAATGAACATATAAAAAATATTTATGCTGAAAATGAACTAGAAATAAAAAATACTATGAGAAAATTCGGTATTTCCGAATTTTCTACAAAACCAACTAATTTTTATAATTTAGATATGATAATTGCCATTGGTTTTCGTGTTAAATCAAACCGTGGTACTGAATTTAGAATATGGGCAAACGAATTATTAAAAGAATATTTAAAAAAAGGTTATAACATAAATGTTGAACGTTTCAAAAATAATGGCAGAGATCCTTATTTTGAAGAATTATTAGAAAAAATAAGGGATATAAGGTCTAGTGAAAAAGTTTTTTGGAGAAAAATATTGGATATATATGCTACTTCTATAGATTATAATCCAGATGAAAAAATAACATTAAATTTTTTTAAAACTATACAAAATAAAATGCATTATGCAGTATCTAATAATACTGCAGCTGAAATAGTTTATAATCGGGTTGATTCAAAAAAAGAAAATATTGTGTTAACTAATTTTAAAGGTACTATACCAACAAAAAAAAACAGAAATTGCTAAAAATTATTTATCTTTGGAAGAATTAAATATTTTAAATAGACTAGTTTCGGCGTATCTCGATGTTGCGGAAATTAATGCCTTAAAGAAAAAAGCAATGACAATGAAAGATTGGATTAATGAGTTAGATAGTTTTTTAAAGATGACTCATAATGATATTTTAAAAACAAATGGTTTTGTTTCTCATAAAATGGCCTTAAAGAAAGCCCATGAAGAATATGATAAATATATGAAAAATCATTTGACACAAGCAGAAAAAGATTATTTAAGATTGATGAAAATAGATTTAAAAAAAATAGATGAAAATATTTAAAAAGGAATGAAGTAAAATGGAAATAGAATTTAATAGTTTAGAAGAATTATATAATAGATTAAAACCTGCTTTGATGACTAAAAAAGGAGAAATGCATCGAAGTGGTTATAAATATATTGAAATAGAAGATATATGGAATTATTTAAAAGAGATTAAATGGAAAAAGGCAAAAGATTTATCATTATACGAAATGGTTAGTGATGTTTTGAATGTCGATGATTTATTAATTGATGATTATTTAAAAAGTAAATTAAATTTAAGAAAAAGAGAAATTTATTTTAAAGAAGAGTGATAAAATGAAGGTAATTAAAATAAGTAAATATATACAGTTAGAAGAAAAATTAAAAAAATATATAAAAAATGAAGAAGAATTAAATGAAATAAAAAAAGCTTTTGAATTTGCTAATATAAAACATAATGGTCAAAAGAGAAATAGTGGAGAAGATTATATAATCCATCCTTTAAATGTTGCTTTTATTTTAGCAGGCATTCATGCTGATAGTAAAACTATTGAAGCAGCACTTCTTCATGATACCATTGAAGATTGTGAAGTTTCTTATGAAGAAATTGAAAATTTATTTGGTGTTGAAGTTGCAAAATTAGTTGAAAGTATAACTAAAATAAATAAATTAAATTTTAATGGTGATACAGAAGCTTTAATTGCAAATCAAAGAAAAATATTAGTTGGAATGACTGAAGATGTAAGAGTTATTATTTTAAAATTAGCCGATAGACTTCACAATATGCGGACATTATGGGCTTTATCAGAAAAAAGACAAAAGGCTAACGCTAAGGAAACTTTAGATATATTTACGCCAATTGCACATAGATTAGGTATTAATAGTATTAAATCAGAATTAGAAGATCTATCTTTAAGATATTTAAAACCAGATGCTTATTACCAAATTGTAGAAAAGTTAAATAAAACTAAAGTAGAGAGAGATAATTATGTTGTTGAAATGATTGAAAGTGTTTCAAAATTGTTGAATGAACACAATATCAAACATGAAATAAAAGGAAGAAGTAAAAGTATTTATAGTATTTATAAAAAATTAGATAAAGGTAAATCATTTAATGAAATATATGATTTATTAGCTTTAAGAGTTTTTGTTGACACAGAAGCAGAGTGTTATCAAACTTTAGGATTAATTCATTCGAAATTTAGACCAATTCCTAAAAGATTTAAAGATTACATCGCTATGCCTAAAACTAATATGTACCAATCATTACATACAACGGTGTTTGGAATAGATGGTCAATTATTTGAAATTCAAATAAGAACTTATGAAATGGATAAGGTAGCTGAATGTGGTATCGCATCTCACTGGTCATATAAAGAAGGTAAATCAAATATGCAAAGTGAGATGGAACAAAAATTACAATTCTTTAGAGTTATTATGGAATTAAAAAATGAAGAAAGTGAAGATAAATTTGTCGATTCGGTTAAAGAAGACGTATTAAAAGATACAATTTATGTTTTTACGCCAATGGGTGATGTAATTGAATTACCAAATGGTTCAACGCCAATTGACTTTGCGTATCGTGTCCATTCTAAAGTAGGTGATACAACAATAGGAGCAATTGTAAATAATAATATCGTACCTTTAGATTACAAATTAAAGGATAATGATATCGTTAAAATAAATACCAATAAAAGTTCAACTCCTAGTCAGGAATGGTTAAATTTTGTTAAAACATCGCAAGCAAAAAATAAAATTAAAGCATTTTTTAATAAAACTACTAAAGAAGATAATTACAATAAAGGTGAGGATTTACTAAATAAAGAATTAAGAAAAAGAAAATTATCTAATGCAGTATTTATGGAAAACATCGATAAAATATTAGATGAATTAAAATGTGCTGATATTAATGAATTATATATTAATATTGGTAACAATAAATATACTCCTATTCAAGTAGTAAATATTATTACTGATGATAATATTACTAAAGAAGAAATAATATTAAATAAGACAAAAGATAAAGAAGTAATTTTACCTAATATAAAAAATGATATTAAGGTTGAAGGAATCGATGATATTAAAGTAAATATAGCATCATGCTGTAAACCAATTAAAGGTGATAGAATAGTGGGATACATAACTAAAGGTAATGGAATAACAGTTCATCGAATGGTTTGCCCTAACGTTAGCGAATTAAATGAAAGATTAATTGAAGTAAAATGGAATGATACTAATAAAAAATATCCAACTAGTTTATTAATTAAATCTTTAGATAATAATATATTAATGAATATAGTTGCTAAAACATCTAATACAGATATAACAATTGAAAGTATTAAATCATTATCAAGTGGTAATGATTATATATATCAGATAACTGTTTTAGTAGAAAATAAAGAAAGATTAACAAAATATATGAATGATTTAAACATGATACCCAATGTTTTGTCTGTAGAAAGGTTGATAAAATGAAATTAGTGGTTCAAAGAAGTAAGTGTTCAAAAGTAATAGTAGATGATAAAGTGGTAGGTAAAATAGATAATGGATTAGTTGTTTTAGTTGGTTTTAAAAATAATGATACGATAGAACAAATACAAAAATTAACTAAAAAATTAGTTAATTTAAGAATTTTTGATGATGAAAATCATATTATGAATAAATCAATTTTAGATGTAAATGGTTCTATTTTGTCAATATCACAATTTACTTTATATGCAGATTGTAAAAAAGGTAATCGTCCTAGTTATATTAATTCAATGAAAGCAGACGATGCTAAAAAATTATATGAATTATTTAATGAAGAGATAAAAAAATATAATGTTAATGTAGAAACTGGTATTTTTCAAGCAGATATGTTAGTGGAAATAACCAATGATGGACCTGTAACAATTATTTTAGAAAGTGAGGATTTATGATAAAAAATAAATTAGATTTTAAATTAATTAATATTGCTCTAATAGCAGTAATCTGTTTTTTTATTTATCAGGCTAATCCATTATGGATGGGCATCTTAAATAAAATATTAAAAATAATATTACCTTTATTTGCTGGGTTTGTTATTGCTTATGCTTTATATCCTTTATTAGAGTTTTTAGAAAGTAAAAAAATACCAAAAGGTTTAGGAGTCGGGATAATAATAGCAATTTTAATTGGTATAATAGCTACTTTAATAACTTTATTAATTCCACTTTTATCAACTCAAATAGTAAGTTTAATTGATTCATTAATTATTTTTATTAAAGATGTAACAACTAATTTTAATATTGATTTAGGTAGTTTAGGGGATACTTTATTTACAACATTTAATGAAATAATTAGTAATGTTGGTAAATATGTATCTGATGGTGCAGTTAAAACTATAAATGCTTCGATAAGTGTTATAACAAATGTCTTTATTGCTTTTGCTTCAGGAATTTATTTTCTATTAGATATGGATAAAATAAGAGAAGGAATAAAAAAATATTTATCTCATAAGTCTACTAAAGTATATAATTATGTTGCTTTATTAGATCACGAAATAAAAAATTATATTAAAGGCTTTTTAATTCTTGTTTGTATTAGTTTCTTTGAGTACACTTTAATTTATTATATAATTGGTCATCCTAATGCTTTATTATTAGGTTTCTTATCAGGATTAGGTAATTTTATTCCTTATTTTGGTGGAATATTAGTTCAAGTAATTGGTGTATTAACTGGTTTTGCTTTAAGTACTTCTTTAGGTATTACTGTTATAATTGTGACTTTAATATCTTCATTAATCGATTCATATGTTTTAAATCCTTTAGTATATGGTAAAAGTAATCAAGTTCATCCAATAATCGTAATTGCAGCAGTCTTTGGTGGTGGTATATTATTAGGATTTATTGGTATCGTTATCTCTTTGCCACTTTCAATAATAATTATTACAACAATTAAATATTTTCGAGGTGAAATAAATGTTAAAAGAAATTCAAAATAGAAGAAGTATAAGAAATTATAAAAAAGAAAACATTTCTAAAGAAACAATATTAGACATTTTAAAATCAGGAATAAAAGCTCCATCTGCTAAAAATAATCAACCTTGGCGTTTTGTTATAGTAAATGAAGCAATTAAAAATAAAATAAGTAATAAAATGGTTGAATTATATGGCCCTAATAAGACAGCCGAAGTTATTAAAACAGTACCTTATTTAATATTAATATATAATAAAGATGATGAATATTTTAATCATTTAGCAATCGGTGCTTGTATGGAAAATATGATATTAGAAGCAGAGAGCATTGGCTTAGGTACTTTATGGATTGGTTATATAAAAAAAATTGAAGATTATGTAAAAGAATTAGTTAATGTCGATTATGAATTAGTTTCTGCTTTAGCTATTGGAATAAAAAATGAAAATCCAATTGAACGACCAAGATTAAATTTAGAAGAGGTTTTAATAATTGAAGATTGATAAAATAAAAAAAACAGGTAAAAAATATAAAATTATTTTAGAAGATGGTACCGAAATAAAAACATTTGATGATGTTATTATTAATTATAATTTACTTTATCATAAAAATATCGATGATACATTATTAAATAAAATAATTAAAGATAATGCTTATTATGAAGTATATAATAAAGTTTTAAATTTAATCTCTAAAAAAATAAGAAGTGAAAAAGAAATTAATGAATTTTTAGATAAGTATGATGTCGATAAGGATAAAATAATTGATAAATTAAAAAGTATTAATTTAATAAATGATAAATTGTTCGCTAAAGCATATATTTCAGATAAGATTAATTTATCAAATGAAGGTATCGATAAAATTAAAAATGATTTATTAAAACATAATATTGATTTAAATATAATTTTAGAAGAATTATCTAAAGTTGATGATGAATTAATCGATAAAAAAATAATTAAATTAATTAATAAAAAAGTAAAAAATAGTAAATATACAGGATATAAATTAAAATATAAAGTTGTTAATGAATTAATTAATTTAGGTTATGATAAATATAAGATAATCGAAATATACGATAATTTGGATATAAAAAGTGATAATTCGATTAATAAAGAATATGATAAATTATATAAACAATTAAATAAAAAATATTCTGGTAAAGAACTAGAATATAAAATAAATACAAAATTATACAATAAAGGATTTACCAAAGAAGAAATCGATAGTATACAAAAAAACTAATCAACGCTACACCAATATTGATTAGTTTTTATATTGTATAAGATTTAGAAAATATATAAAAAACACAAAAATACTTTAATTGAATTATTTTACAAACGTTAAAGATAGGAATAAATCTTATACAATTAAATAATATCATATTTAATTAAAAAATGCAATAAGTTTTTGTAAAATATGATATAATTAATTAGTGATGTGTATGAAAAAGTTATTTTTGATTTTGTTAATATTGTTAGTTGGTTGTGGTAAAAAAGAAGAAATAATTGAAATTAATTATGATAATTCATATTATCAAGTCGCTACACCATATAAAGAAAGTATAGGTAGTTATAGTATTACTAATTACGATAAAGAAGAAGTTGAATCGATGTTGATGAGATTATCAACTGAATATTTTAAAACTAATAATTCATTTTATCAAGAAGGACAATATTTAACTAGTGAAGAAATTAAAAATTTAGTTAATCAATTTAATGAAACGGAAGAAATTGAAGTTGATGATGTAAAAATAAAACCTAATTATATTACATCAATATACGAACAAAACTATCTAACTAATAACAATACATTAAAAGGAATATCTTTAGCTATTATTGTTAATAATAAACAATATTGTGACAATAATTATAAAATAATCGATGAAGAAATAGTTTTAGATTACGCATTAAATAAAGTAGAAGATTTACTTGATTTTATAAGAAGTAAAGATGAATTAAAAAAAATTGACGTTGTTATAGGTATCTTTCTAGAAGATGATTATAAAGGTAATTTTAAATATTTAGGTTATACTAATAATGATAAAATTAAAATGAATAATGTTAATTATAATTATCAATTATTAGAAAGTAATTATGTAAGTAAAATTGATAATAAAACTTATAATACGATTTTAGCTATTAAAAACAGTTTAAGTGATTATAATTTATATATGAATGCTTATGGATTATATCAAAATAAAATTTTAAATGAAGTAAGTATTACTTTAAATAAAAGTTATTTTAAACAATCTGAAATATTAGATATCAGTAGAATTTTAACGACTAATTTAAATAATTTTAATAATATTGATATTAAAGTTTATTTTAAAAGTAATAATATAACTAAGGCATTTATAACTAAAAATAGAAATGCAACAAAAATAGAAACATATATATTGGAGGATTAAATATGATAGATGAAGAAAAAGTAAGACATATTGCATCTTTAGCTAAATTAAATGTTAGTGATGATGAAATGATTAAATATCAAAAACAATTAACAGATATTTTGACCGAAATTGATAAAATACTTAAAGTTGATATTAAAAATGAAGACATAATGATTAGTCCAAGTGATAATAGAAATGTTTATTCTTTAGATGTTATTGAAAATCATATTAGTAAAAGTGATGCTTTTAAAAACGCTAAAAGAGTAAAAGGCGATTATATTGTAGTTCCAAAGGTGATAGAATGAGATATTTAGATTTAGATATAAAAACAATAAATGAAAAATTAAAAAATAAAGAAATAAAACCTATTGATTTAGTTAATGAAGCATTTAATAGAATCGAAGAAACTAATTTAAATTGTTTTATAACTTTAAATAAAGAAGAGGCTATTAAGAAGGCTTTAGAATTAGAAGAAAAAGAAGTAGATAATATTTTATTTGGATTACCAATTGCGATTAAAGATAATATAGTAACTAAAGATTTAAGAACGACAGCAGCAAGTCATATCTTAGAAGATTTTATTCCAATTTACGATGCCACTGTAATTACTAAAATAAAAGAAAAAAATATGATTATTATAGGTAAAACTAATATGGACGAATTTGCGATGGGTTCTACTGGTGAAACTAGTTATTTTGGTAATACTTTAAATCCTATTGATAAAACTGTAGTACCAGGTGGTTCTTCTTCTGGTTCTGCTTCTTGTGTTGCTGCTGGTATTACGCCATTTTCTTTAGGAACTGATACAGGTGGATCTATTAGACAACCATCTAGTTTTTGTGGTTTAGTCGGGTTAAAACCAACATATGGGAGAGTTTCAAGATATGGTGTTATTGCATTTGCTTCAAGTCTAGATCAAGTAGGACCAATTACGAGAAATGTCTATGAAAATGCCTTATTATTGAATGTTATAAGTGGTCAAGATAAAAATGATTTAACTTCATCAAACAAAGAAGTTAAGGATTATACTTCTTTAATGGGACAAGATATAAATAATTTAAAAATTGCTGTTCCAAATTATTATATGAGTGAAGTAATTGATAAAATAGTTCGAGAAAAAGTAACTAATATAATCAATTTATTGAAAGAAAAAGGTTGTCAAGTTGATTATGTAGATATTGATTATTTAGAATATGCTATACCTTTATATCAAGTTATTGCTTTAGGTGAAGCAAGTAGTAATTTGGCTAGGTATGATGGGATTAGGTATGGGCTAAAAATTGACAATTTTAAAAATATTGATGAATTATATAAAAATACTCGAACTATTGGTTTTGGGAGTGAAGTAAAAAGAAGAATTATGATAGGTTCTTATATTTTAAGTGGCGAAAATGCTAATACATATTATTATAAAGCCTTAAAATTAAGAAAAGAAATGACTGATAGTTTTAAAAATATCTTAAGTAAATATGATTTAATTATTGGACCTACTAATACTGATGTGGCTTATAAATTAGGTACGAAACAAGATGATGCGTTGAAAAGTTTTTATGATGATTTATTAACGATACCTGTTAATATGGCGGGGCTTCCTGCTTTAAGTTTACCAGTTGGATATAAAAATAATCTACCAGTTGGTATGCATATTATCGGAAATTATTTTGAAGAAGATAAAATTTATCAATTAGCGTATTTTATTGAAAATAAATTAAAGGAGGAAGTATAATGAAACCAACAATTGGAATTGAAGTTCATGTAGAATTAAAGACGATGGCTAAAGCTTTTTCCTTAAGTAAAAATAATTTTAATGACGAAGCAAATACTAATATTAATGTAATAGATTTAGGTTATCCCGGAGTACTTCCAAGATTAAATAAAGGAATAATCGATTTTGCTTTAAAGGCTTGTTTAGCGTTTAATTGTAAAATAAATAGATTAATGCATTTTGATCGTAAAAATTATTTTTATCCTGATTTACCAAAAGGTTATCAAATAACAGAGCAAGATACTCCAATTGGTTATGATGGTTATGTTGAAATTTCTAATAAAAAAATATATTTAGAAAGAATACATATCGAAGAAGATACTTGTAAAAGTATTCACACAACAGATACTTTATTAAATTTTAATAGGGCTGGTGTTCCTTTAATTGAAATAGTTACTAAACCTTGTATAAGTAATGGTCAAGAAGCAATGGAATATTTAGAAAAATTAAGAGAAACATTATTGTATTTAGGTATAAGTGACGTTAAAATAGAAGAGGGAAGTATGAGATGTGAGGCTAATGTGTCTGTAAGTGATACAGATATATTAGGTACTAAATGTGAAGTTAAAAATATTGGTTCGATATCTGCAGTTGGGCTTGCTATCGATTATGAAATTAAAAGACAAGAAGAATTGATTAAAAAAGGCGAAAAAATAGTCGAACAAACAAGAAGATTTGACGATAAAACTAAAACTACTATATTGATGCGTTATAAAGAAACTGGTAATGACTATCGATATTTTCCTGAACCAGATATCCCTTATGTTTATATCGATGATGAATGGTTAAAAGAAATAACTGATTCAATGCCTATATTAACCGATGAATTAAAAAATAAATATATTTCATTAGGTATCAATAATAATAATATTAAAACAATTATTTCTAATAAAAATATTTGTAACTTTTTAGAATCAGTAATCGATAAATGTAATCCTATTATTGCTAGTAATTTATTAACTGGTGACGTATTATCTTATTTGAATAAAAATATTATTAAAATAGAAGATACTAAATTAAATCAAGAAAATTTTATTAAATTAGTAAATAAATTAGATAGTAAAAGTATATCTAGTAAACAAGGTAAAGAAATTATTAATATAATTTTAGAAAGTGATAAAAATGTTGATTTGATTATTAAAGAAAATAATATGGAACAAATAAGTGATGATAATTTTGTCATTGAAATTATTAATAAAGTAGTTAGTTCTAATCCAGATTCTGTTAAAGATTTTAAAGAAGGAAAAGATCGTGCCGTTAAATATTTAATGGGACAAGTAATGAAAGAAAGTAAAGGAAAAGTTAATCCTAGTTTAGCTAATCAATTATTAATAGATGTTTTGAAAAAATCCTAGTTGTTAGGATTTTTTTTTGTTAATTTGTAATTGATAATTAATTATAAGTTTAGTATAATGTTTAATATAAGGTGATTAAAATGATACAAGAAATAGATAATCAAGTATTTGAATTAACGTTTAATGAAATAAAAAATTTAGTAATTAATAGTCGTAAAAAAATATATATAACTGTTAATACAGAAATGTTGAATCTTTATTGGAATATCGGCAAAATTATAATAACTATTCAAAAAGGTAATGAACGAGCAAATTATGGTGAAGCAATTTTAGAAAAATTATCGTTAAAATTAACTAAAGAATTTGGGAAAGGTTTTTCATCTAGAAATTTAAGAACAATGCGAAAATTTTATTTAACATATCCAATTTGGACAACAGTGTCTTCCAAATTAAGTTGGTCTCATTATTTAGAAATATTAAAAATAAATGATGATGATAAAAGAAATTTTTATTTACATGAGGCTATTAATTCTATGTGGAGCGTAAGAGAACTGCAAAGACAAATATGTTCATTATTATATGAACGTTTAAAGTTATCAAAGGATAAAGAAAAAGTTTTGGAGTTAGCCAATAAAGGGCATATTATAAATAAATTAGAAGATTTAGTTAAAGATCCTTTTGTATTAGAATTTTTAGATATTAAAGAAAATACAATTTATTTAGAATCAGATTTGGAAAAAAATATTTTAAAACATTTAAAAGAATTTTTACTCGAATTAGGTCGTGGATTTATGTTTGTTGGTTCTCAAGTTAGAATAACAATTGAAGAAGATCATTTTTATCCGGATTTAGTACTTTATAATAGAATTATGAAATGTTTTGTAATAATAGATTTAAAAACTACCAAAATCACTCCACAAGATATTGGGCAAATGCAATTATACGTTAACTATTATGATCGAGTAATTAAGGAAAATGATGAAAATTCAACTATTGGTATTTTATTATCAACTGATAAAAATAAAACAGTTGTAAAATATACTTTACCAAAAGATAATAAAACTATTTTCGCATCACAATATAGATTAAATTTTCCTACCGAAGAACAATTGATTGAAATAATTGAAGAAGAAAAGAAAAATTTAAATTTAATTGAAAAATCCTAGTTGTTAGGATTTTTTTAGTAATTATTTAATGTTGATTAAATCATATATTTATAGTATAATGTTATTGTTAGGAGTGAAGGTATGAAATTTATTAAGAAAAATAAAACAATTGCTATTGTTGCTATAATTTGTTTAGTTTTAGTAATATTGATGGGAATAGCAGTTTATCGAATGTTTTATCCAAGTAATGGAAGTGTTTATGGTGATAGATTAGAGAATGCTCCAGAAATAGATAATGCTGTAATTGAACAAATTAAAAATAAAATAATGGATTCAGATTTAGTTGAAGAGGTAAATTATAATACAAATGTAACGACTATGAAATTTTTTATTAAAGTTAAAGATTCAGCAAAACTAGAAAAAGTTCAAGCATTGAGTGATATTATTTTGGATACTTTAAGTACAAAAGTAGTTAGTTTTTATGATATTGAAATATATTTAACTAATGAAAATAATCCATCTTATCCATCAATAGGATATCATTCTAAAAATGCTGAAGCATTTAGTTGGACTAACAATGTAGGTGAGACTGATGAAGAATAAAAAAATAATTATAATTAGTATTATTGTCGTTTTAGTTTTAATAATTGGATTTTTAATCTATAATTTTTTAACGAAAGAAGATAAAATAACAACCTTAAATTTATTTGAAAAACAATGGATTGAAAGCAATAAAAATAATGTCATCGATATGTCAATAATCGATGGTATACCAGTATTAAGTTATAATGGTGAAGGAATAATCGTCGATTTCTTAAATTCATTAAATAAAGAAACAGGTTTATCATTTAACAAAATATCTTATAAATTAGGTGATGAAGTAAAATCAGATTATGCATTTAAATTAGTTGATAATGTCCTTGATAATAATATTTTAATATATGAAGATAACTATGCTTTAGTGACTAAACAAGAAACATTTTTATCTATCGATGAATTATCTGGTTTAACAGTTGGTGTTTTAAATGAAAACTTAAATAATATTAATAATTATTTATATAAAGCGGATGTAACTTATAAAACATTTGAAACAGAAACAGATTTAATAAATGATTTTAACAGCGATAAAACAGAATTAGATGCTATCGTTTTACTTAAAACAACTAATTTAAAACAACTAATCGATAATAATTATAAAATTGCTTATAATATAAGTGATTATAAAAAATATTATGTTTTAGATTTAGGTGAAACAGAAAAATTAAATACTATTTTAACTAAATATTATAAAAAATGGGCTAGCAATAATTATGAAGAATTATATAATAAATATTTATCTAAAAATTATTTAAATTTTAAAAATATCAATGATGAAGAAACAGTTAAATTTAGAAGTAAAAGATATGTTTATGGATTTATTGAAAATGCACCTTTTGATACTTTATTAGATAATAAACTAGCGGGAATAAATTATCAATTATTATCTAGTTTTTCTAAGTTGACTAATGCTGAAATAAGTTATAAAAAATATAATAATATTAATAGTTTATTAGAAGCGTTTAATTCTAATCAAATCGATTTATTTTATGGCATTAATGGAACTACAGAATATAAATTAGATATTTATGAAACAGTTCCTGTTTATGAAAATTCTGCTATTATTTTAAAACATTCCTCAAATAATAAAATTATCAATTCTATTAAATCATTAAATAGTGTAGTATCTATCGAGAATACATCTTTAACTGAAAATTTAGTAAATAATGATATTACTGTTACGGCTTATGCTAATATGGAAGATTTAATTAATAATATTAATGATAATAGTATAATTGTTTTAGATACTTATAATTATAACTATTATGCTAGCAAACTAAAAGATTTTATTATTGCTTATCAATATGATATAGATAATAATTCATTCATTAGTAGAAACATTTCTGATAATAAAATATTCAATGAATTTTTTGATTTTTATATTAGATTTAATGATACACAAACATTTATTACTGATGGTTTAAGTGAATTATTATTAGTTAATAAAACCCCAATTATTTTAAAAAATATTGCGGTAATTTTAGGTACTGTAGTTGGTATATTGTTAGTAGTATTGGCTATAATAAAAATTAAGCCAAAGAAAAAAACTAAAACTTTATCAAAAGAAGATAAAATTAGATATATTGATGCTTTAACATCATTAAAAAATAGAACATATTTAAATGATTCAATTGAAAGATGGGATAGTACTGATATATATCCACAAACAATAATTATTGTCGATTTAAATAATGTTGCATATATTAATGATAATTATGGCCATGCTGAAGGTGATGATGTAATTAGACAAGCAGCAAATATATTGATTGTTAATCAAATTGAAAATAGTGAAATAATAAGAACAAATGGCAATGAATTTTTAATTTATTTAATTGGTTATGAAGAAAAACAAGTAATTACTTATATGCGTAAATTAGGTAAAGAATTAAAAGAATTAAAACACGGATTTGGTGCTGCTATCGGTTATAGTATGATAAATGATGCAATTAAAACAGTTGATGATGCTATTAATGAAGCAACATTAGATATGAAGAATAATAAAGAGGAAATAAAAGATTGAAAAAATTTATCAAAAGATTATGGCACGTAATAAGATTACCAGAAATGCAAATATTACCTGGTAATCTTGCTTTTTTCTTAATTCTTTCTCTAGCACCATTAGTATCACTATTTGGTATGGTAGCATCATTATTTTCTTTATCAATTACAAGTGTAATTAATTATATAAATAACGTTCTTCCAAAAGAAGCCGTAGATATTATTTTACCTTTCTTTGACGGCGTTAATGTAACTAATATATTGTTTGTTATAATTGGTTTATATGTGGCTAGTAATGCATCAGATAGTTTAATAACTGCTTCTAATATGTTATATAAAATTAAAAGTAAAAACTACATTTATCGTCGAATTAAGTCTTTGTTTATGACTTTTTGGTTATTAATTTTATTTGTTGTAACTTTAATTGTTTTAGCATTTGGTTCATTTATTTTAACTAAATTATCAGAATTTGGTATATTAGGTGAATTTATTGCTAATAATTATTTGATTATTTTAATTATTAAAACTTTAGTAGCGTTTGTTATAATATTTTTAATTATTAAAATACTTTATACTTTAGCGCCAGATCAAAAAATCAAAAGTAAATATGTAAATTATGGTAGTTTATTTGCTACTATTTCAATTATATTAGTTAGTACTTTTTATTCGTTTTATGTAAATAATATTGCTCATTATGACATTATTTATGGTAGTTTAGCCAATATTGCAATTTTAATGTTGTTAATTTATTTTATTTCATATATTATTGTTTTAGGTATTGCTATTAATCATAATTATTATGAAATGAATAATAAAGAATAAAATGGATATAATAATAAATGAATATATATATTCAAATACATAGACTACATTTAGTACCGATGAAGTTTCATTTTTAAACTTATAAGTATTAATATGTGACAGCTAATTTTTAGCTGTTTTTTGTTGATAAATTATTTTTTATTTGATATAATTTGTATAGTAAAGAGGGTGTTTAAATTGAATAATAAAGGTTTTGCTATATCAGGTATTATATATTCATTATTAATTTTATTTTTATTATTACTATTTGGTATTTTAAGCATTATGGGTGCTAGAAAAATGATTTTAGATAAACTTAAAAATGAAGTAATGGAAGAATTGAATGGCGAGAATAGTGATACAAATAAACAATACGCGGATAATAGTGGGGCCAATATGCCTGAATTATTAGATAATATGGTACCGATTAAATATGAAAATGATAATTGGGTAGTAGCAGATACTAAAGAAAAATGGTATGATTATGATGCTAAAGAATGGGCCAATGCAGTAGTTTTAAATACAACTAAAAATGTTGGCGATACAGTATCAGAATCAGAAATAGATTTATGGTATGTATGGATACCAAGATATAAATATCAATTATTTAATGCTGATAATGGAAGTGTAAATGAACAAGAAATTCAAATTAAATTTGAGAGTGGAACGGATACTACTGGAATAGTTAAATGTACAGATAATATAAGTGGAACAGATGGAACAACTTCAAGTGAAACTTGTACAAATGCGAGTAATGGTGCTTGGTATACTCATCCAGCATTTACTTTAGGAACGCAAGAATTAACTGGATTTTGGGTAGGAAAATTTGAGGTAAGTGGAAGTACAAGCAAGATAACAATAAAATCAAATGTAACAAGTTTAAGAAGGCAAACAGTATCTTCATTTTTCACAGCAATACAAAATATAAATACAACATATAATTTAAACGGCGATAGTCATATGATGAAAAATATGGAATGGGGGGCAGTAGCATACTTATCCCATAGTAAATATGGAATAAATGAAGAAGTATATATAAATAATAGTAATAGTTTTTATACCGGAAGAAGTGGAGGAAATGTTGGAGGAAGTACTAATACCGTAGCAACCCAATATCCAAGTAGTTCAACTTCTTCAAATATATATTATAATTATGGATATTATACATACGATGGCAAAATAGTAAATTATGATGGAAGTATCGGAGATTATGCAAGTGATCGAACATTAGGCACAAAGGCAAGTACAACCGGAAATATCTATGGCGTATATGATATGAGTGGAGGTGCTTGGGAGTATGTAATGGGTAATATGGTAAATAGTAGTGGAACATTTTATTCAAGTAGTGCAGGGTTTAGTACCCCACCAGATTCAATATATTACGATAGTTATACCTATGGAATATCTTATACAACTCATAGCCGAGGAAAATTAGGCGATGCAACAAAAGAAACATTAAAGACATTTGGAAGTAATTCAGGAGGTTGGTATAGTGATTACGCGTACTTTCCGAGCACTAGTGATTCTTGGTTCTATCGGGGCGGCTACTGCCTCAATGGTTCGAATGCCGGTTTGTTCAGCTTCGACGACCTCGCAGGTGGTGGTAGTTCGAATAGGTCCGCCCGTGCGGTTGCGTGTGTTCGCAGGTAGCAAACTTTAGTTTGCTACTTTCCTTTTCTTGAATAACTGAAGTAATAAAAGAAGATAAGAGCTTGTCAAGTATAGTGTGTAAATTTATTTAATAATTATAAAAATTAATATATAAAATTGTCAAAGAGCATAG
>CALVYO010000009.1 GCA_944372275.1 uncultured Bacilli bacterium | reverse complement strand
CTTTAATGTTTTAAAAGCTAAACTTGTTTCTATTTTTTTTTTCTTTCTTATAATTTTTTTTTGCTTATAATTTATATCTTTTATACTTAAATTTAAATGACCGGCTTCATCATCTACTCCGATTATTTTTACATATATAGTATCGCCAATATTAACATAATCATGCACATTTTTTACAAAATTATGTGATATTTCAGATATGTGAATTAAACCACTATAATAATCATTAAAAGATACAAATATACCATACGAAGTTATGCCAGTAACAATTCCTTCAACGATTTTTCCTTTTGCATATTTGTTCATAATTCACCTCTTAATAATTATATCATATTTCACATAAAAATACTTTACTTATTTATTAAACTAATATATAATATTTACTGGTGATTGGGAATGGAAAAAAAAGAAATTATTATAGATATTATTGATAATTTAAGACCTTTTTTAATAAATGATGGTGGTGATATTGAATTTGTTAAATACGAAAACAATATTGTATATATTAAAATGATAGGTGCTTGTGCTAATTGTCATATGTTGGACCTAACAATAAAAGAAGGAATTGAGGCAGCAATCAAAAGTGAAGTTCCCGAAGTTAAAGAAGTTATTAACATTAGTTAATATTTTCTAACCAAGAAATTTGTAAATTACTATTAATTTTAAGATGAAGATAAATCTTTTTTAAAATTTTTTCATATTCATCTACCTTAATAGTAATTTTTTTTATTGTTTCTTCACTAATTTTGTTAATAATTATATTTTCATATGTATCAAAATAATAAGATGGAAATAACATTCTAACAAAAAATAATTTTTTTTCATTATTTGTTAAATTATTATTAAATAAAAATAAATTTAATTCTTCAATAATATCTTTATTGTTAAAAAAATTTTTTTTAAAATATTCACTTATATCACGTACCCTATAATCTATTATTAAATTTAAGGGATTATATATATCTTCTATCCTTTTATGTGATAAACAGAAATATAAATCTTTTTTAGGTATATTGTTTAAAACAGAAATTGCGAGCTCTGTTAATCCTAAATAATAATTAAAACTTTCTCTAATTAACGGATACTTTTTACCTATTTGGCTTATTTGATATTCAAAATAATCCATTTTTTTACACCATAATTCTTCCCACTCTGGCATTTTTAAATTAATGAATTGTGCCTTAATATTATTTATATCTATTATCTTATTAAGTGTTATGCTATCATCTATTTTATTGTTTTTAATTAATATATATTTCTTTTCATTAATTACTGTTATCACTTGACTATTTATATTTAGTAATATTTGTTTAAATATACTATACTGTTCTAAATATTTACTTAATTTATAAATTTCTTCTATGTTGTTACATTCATTGCATTCAATGAATGAATACACTTCATCATTTATTTTAAAATAATAATTTTTATCTCTTTGGTGAATATTTACAATATTCAAATTATAATAATAATTAATTAAATTTTTCACATATTCACCTCATTAAATTTTATGAAATAATTAAATAAAAAAAACAGTTATTCAACCATTTCTTTTATTTTTTCAATAATAGTTTGATATTTGGCCAACTTATCTGTTAATATTTCATTTTCTTTAACTAATTCTTCAATTTTTTTCAATGATGAATTATACATTTCTTCATAATTTATTTCGATATCTTCTAAGTCATCTTCAACTATTTCTTTATCTTCAGATTTAAATATTTGTTTATTTTCTGACAATAAATTAACTAAATTTCCTTGCAATTTAAATACCCTCGTATCTTGTAAAATTACATCATCCAAATTATTTTCGTCTATATCAATAACGTTTAATTCACTGCCATCGCGATTATTCCTAACAATTTCCTTAATTATTTGTTTTATTAAATTCCATTCTTCATCATCTGTAATTATACATGCTTTAGTTCCAATAATCTTTGAAGCATATAATTTTGTATAACCAGAACTATCTATTTCATTTAAAGAATATATTAAATATTCATTATTATTATTTACAAAATATCTGATTACATCAACATCTATTTTTTCATTATCGATATTTTTTAATGTTCTAGCCATCGTATCATCTCCATTCTAATGATATCATATGATTTAAAAAAACGCAAGTTTATCTTCTTGCGCATTGTATTTTTATTTCCATCATACTTTGAGAAACTGCAGTTTCTATTTCAGGTAATGCCTCTTTTTGAATATTAGATAACATTATTACTTCTTTTACAGTATCTATACATATTTTTCCCCATAATAGCCCCATCATAACAGTTAAATCATTGTACATGTCAGAAGTTACAGATATAAAGAAATAACCAAATAGTAGTCTTTTTTGGGCTACCATAATACGCTTATCAGTAACTACAACTACATATGTTCGAAAAATTTCATAAGAATGGGCATTTTTTTGGCATGCAAACACATATTTTACATGTTCATTTGGATTTAAATGAATTTGTGCTACTTTACTATGAGCCTTTAAACGCCAAGCAATTGTTTTAGGATATTTTCTCTTAAATTTTACTGCTTGTTCATAAATATTCATTACAATACCTCATTTTCTTCTAAAAACTCGATATATTCATCTTCTGTTACTAATTGTTCAATTATATCAACTAATTTACCATTTTTAACAATTAGCATTAATGGTGTACCCCATTGTTCTTCTTCAAAATAATCTAAACTTTTTTCAAAATCTGCGCCTTCTTCTTCAGTTAAATACGAAATGTTCAAATAATTAATTTCTACGTCTTTTTCTTCAGCAATTTTATTTAATATAATTTTTGATTGGACACAATAACCACATGTACTTTGTCCAACTACAACTACACTATTTTCTTTTCCTTTTAATAGTTTTTCATATTCGTCATAACCTATATAATTTAGCAATAATTCTGCATCCTCTGCAATTATTTTATTTTCTTGTAAAAATTCAAATGTAATATCATAATCAGAATATCCATTTTGTTCATCTACAACTTCACCATTTGATACAACTGCCAAATAAGGTGTCCCTAAACTAGATAAGTCTAATTTTTCTAATATTTTACTTAAATAACTAGAACTAATTTCGCTAGCATCTACATAAACATAATCAAAATCATATCTATCTTTCATATCTTCTAAACTTGGATTTAATAATTGACAATAACCACATGTTGAAGATCCTAAATATACTAATGTATTGTTTTCTCCATTAAATGCAGATTCAAATTGATTATACAATTCCTCTGATTTTTTTCCTTCTGCTAAAGCAAATCCAAAAATTCCTAATACTACAAATATGGCAACACCTACAACAACTAACATTTTTTTACTTTCGTTCATACTATCTCCTACTTTCCACAACAATTTTTATATTTCTTACCACTACCACATGGGCATGGATCATTTCTACCTATTTTATTTACTCTTTTTGGTTCTTTTTTCTTCGGTTTATTATCACTTAATGCTTCTCCTTTAGCAACTTGTTTTCTTACAGCATTTTGCCTTATTTCTGCTCTTAATAGATACATAGTCGTTTCCTTTTCTATAGTATCAAGCATATCATCAAACATTTCAAATCCTTCAGTTGTATATGCTCTTAATGGATTTTCTTGTGCATAACTTCTTAAGTGAATCCCTTCTCTTAAAAGTGACATTGCATTAATATTTTCCATCCAATGCATATCAATAACTCTTAAATATATTGCTTTTTCAAATTCGGAAATAACTTCTTTTGGAACTGATTCTACTTTACTTTCATATTCTAACACTATTTTAGCAATTATATAATCTGCTATTTGTCTATAATCCATATTATTTAAATCATCTAAAGTTATTTTATTAGATAATAATTTTTCGTTTACAAATTCTAATATTTCATTTAAATCTTTACCATTTAAATTATTATTATCCAAATGACTTTCAACTAAATGATTTATATAATCATTAAATACTTGGATTATAACATCATGAATAGATTCACTATCTAATATTTCATTTCTTTTTTCATATATTATTTCTCTTTGCTCATTAACAACATTATCATATTCTAATAAATTTTTACGTATATCAAAGTTATTACCTTCAACTCTTTTTTGAGCTGTTTCAATAGAATTAGCTAACATTTTTAAACTAATTGATTGATCATCTGTAAATCCAACTCTTTGTAACATAGTTTTTGCACGATCAGTACCAAATCTAACCATTAATTCATCTTCAAATGAAACATAAAATCTTGTATATCCTGGATCTCCTTGACGTCCAGAACGACCTCTTAATTGATTATCAATTCGTCGTGATTCATGTCTTTCAGTTCCTATAACACACAATCCACCTAATTCTTTAACGCCTTCGCCCAGTTTAATATCTGTACCACGACCAGCCATATTTGTAGCAATTGTTACAGAATTTTTTGTTCCGGCCTTAGCAATTATTTCGGCTTCACGAGCATTATTTTTAGCGTTCAATACTTCGTGTGGTATTTTAATTTTCTTTAACATTGAACTAATTAATTCACTAGTTTCTACAGCAATAGTTCCTACTAAAACTGGTTGACCCACTTCATGTCTTTTTTTTATTTCATTGACAATTGCTTTATATTTACCTTTTTGAGTAGCAAATACTAAATCAGTATCATCTATTCTAGCAATTGGTTTATTAGTTGGAATTTCAATTACATACATATTATATATGTCTCTAAATTCCTCTTCTTCTGTTTTAGCAGTACCAGTCATACCAGATAATTTATTATACATTCTAAATAAATTTTGAAATGTTATTGTTGCTAAAGTTTTTGTTTCTTGATTTATTTGAACTCCTTCTTTAGCTTCAATTGCTTGATGCAATCCATCAGAATAAGCCCTACCCTGCATTAATCTTCCTGTAAATGGATCAACTATTACAATTTGACCTTCATGAACCACATAGTCAAAGTCTTTTTTCATTCCATAATTTGCTTTTAATGCTTGATTAATAAAATGAACTAAAGTTGTATGTTCTATATCATATAAATTATCGATATTAAATGATTTTTCAGCTAATTTAACACCCTCATCATCAAGTGTTACTGCTTTGGTTTTTTCATCGTATATATATCCATTATTTTCTTTTAATGATTTAGCGAATCTATCTGTTTGAATATATAAATTTGCACTATTCATAGATCCACCTGAGATAATTAAAGGAGTTCTCGCTTCATCGATTAAAACTGAGTCAACTTCATCGACAATTGCAAAGTTCAATCCTCGTTGAACACGGTCAGATGATTTAACAACCATATTATCCCTTAAATAATCAAAACCAATTTCATTATTAGTAGAATAAACAATATCTGATTCATAAACTTTTTTCTTTTCTGAAGAAGTTAATTCTCTTAAATTAACACCAACAGTTAATCCTAAAAATCTATAAATATTACCCATCCATTCCGCATCACGATTAGCTAAATATTCATTTACTGTAATTATATGAACACCTTCACCAGTAAGTGCATTCAAATAAGCAGGCATAGTCGATGTTAATGTTTTTCCTTCACCTGTTTTCATTTCAGCAATATTGCCATAATGAATGGCCAAACCACCAATCACTTGAACATAATATGGTTTTTCGCCGATCACACGATATGCTGCTTCTCTTGCAACAGCAAATGCTTCAACCAAAATATCATCTAATGTTTCGCCATTTTTTAGTCTTTCTTTAAATTCACTTGTTTTAGCTTTTAATTCTTCATCAGTTAATTTAGCTATTTCATTTTCTCTTTCCATAACTAAATTTGCTTGTGCTTTAAATTTTTCTAATTCTTTATATTCGTGATCAAATAGTTTTTTAAAAAAATTCATCTTGTTTACTTCCTTTCACTCTTATTAATTATATCAAAAAATTCATAAAAATAATAGTGATTTTTTTGTGAAATAAGAAAAAAAGGCTAATTTTGCCTTATCTAGTCTCAATCAAACCATAGTTCATATCTTTTCTACGATATAAAATATTAATTTGATTTGTTGCTTCATTAGTAAATACAAAGAAATCATGCCCTAATAAATTCATTTGTAAAATTGCTTCTTCTTCATTCATCGGTTTTGTTTCAATTAATTTTCTTCTTAAAATTCTTCCTTTTTCATTTTCATCTTTTTCTACTTTAAAATTTGTATTAAAATCTATTAAATCTTTACTAACATTTTTTTTCATTCTTGTTTTATTTTTTCTTATTTGTCTTTCCAATTTTTCAGAAACCAAATCAATGGCAGCATATAAATCATTGTGTGTATCTTCTGCTCTTAAAATTAATTTTTTCATAGGAATTGTAACTTCAACAGTTTGATCTTTTCCTTTTACTTTTACAACAACATTTGCTGTAATTTCATTAGGTTTTTCCAAATATTTGTCCAACTTTCCTATTTTATTTTCAATGTAATCATTGATTGCTGAAGTAATTTTTATTTTACTTCCCCGGATATTCATTTTCATAATATCACCCTCCTATTTACATTATATCACAATTATTTTTAAAAATTATGGTATTTTATGTGAAAAAAAAGTAAAACTTTTATTGTTTTACCTCGTTACATCATTACATTTATCAGTACCGCTAACAAAACAGTTGACACAATTCCAAACATTATCATTATCATCACCTGCAACTAAACTAAGAACCAATTGCACAATAACAACAACAAAAAATACTATAGCAGCTGCAATCATCCTTTTAATAAATGTTTGCCATCCTTTTTTTATTTCATCTTCTTTTTGTGCCATAACTGCTTTTCCTAAGTCTAACATACCAAAAATAATCAATAATATTGGAACCCCAATTTTAATAAGTGTTACAATTGTACTAGTTAAAGTTGGTAACATAGAATCAAATTCAAATTCACCACTTCCACACGTATAAAGTGTATCTAATATAAACATACTATCTCTCCCATCTACATACCATTCTACAATATTTTTGTTAATTTGTCAATTTATTTGACAATTATTATTTACAAAACAATCTATGCAATTAATTTCATTATCTTCAGCAACTAAACCTATTATAAACTTCACAAAAACAATAACCAAAAATACTGCTATTCCAACTAATAGTCTTTTAAAAAATGTTTGCCATCCTTTTTTTATTTCATCTTCTTTTTGTGCTACAACGGCTTTTCCTAAATCTAACATTCCTAAAATTATAATTATAATTGGAACTAAAACTTGAATTATCAAAATAACAATACTAGTTATTTGTGCTATTACATATGGCATTGTTACATCGCCACAAGTAATTTTTTGATATGTATCTAATATAAACATAATAATCACCTAAAATAAGCCAAAAATTTTCTTTCTTTTTTCTGTTTCATCTTTTCCTTGTTGCTTTAAAAAACCTAATTTAGATAAAAAAGTATTCATAATTGCTATATTTTCATCTCTTTCATTTAAAGGAGGCATATTAAAGAAAAACTTCGCTTTTGCTTCATATTGCAATTCCAAAACATCTTTTGAACTTAATAAACTTTTGTTTAAAATTACTTTTCTACCTGACAATTCTTTAAAAGCATCACGTTTAATATTCATTAATCTGTTCAATTTTATTGTTGAAGGTTCAACTAAATAAATAACTTCTTGAACCATTCCAAGTGCAACTGGATTATTATTAACATCAATAATAATTGCGTCTTTATCTTTATTTTTTTCAATAAATTTTCCTAAATCGCGATTAGAAACACTATGTAATAATTTATTGTTAAAATAATGGAACTGATTATTATCAACTTCTACACCTATAATATTATAATTTTTTTTAAGCTCTTTAACCATCATATGGCAAAATGTGGTTGCACCCGCTTCATCAGTAACATTTTTAATTCCAATAATTCTACAATAATCAACTTCTGTACCTTGGTATATAATATTACTTTGTTCATTATCATCTAATTGATGATACTGCGCTACATCACGATAACTATTAGGATTATTATATAAATACAAAACGCCTTCAATATTTCTAGTAAAGTTATAAATCCCCATTGAAATTAATTTTGATAAATAATTGGGTGTTGAAGATTCTTCACTATCATCTAACAATAAAATTAATTTTTCCATATCCAATGAAATAGACAATTTTTGTAATGTCTTTATATCAGTATAGTCTTTTAATGCTGTTATATCTAAAATCATTCTTTGATAATAAAAATTTTTAAACATTTCGACTATTTGGTCAACATCATATTGTCCCTCTAACGTTTTAATAATATCAATATTTAAATTTGTTAATAAATCCTTTTTTTGATTACAAATTATTACATTCATTTATCCTTCTACCTCACTTTTTTCAAATAAAATTCTTGTTTCACCATATAAAGGAATTTCTATAAATTCACCTATAATTGGAAAATCAAAATGGATAAAAACTTTTACACCATAATATTTTCCTTTGGAAGTATCATATTCATATACGCAATACCTATATGAACTATTATTTTGAAGAGGTTCAGTTCCATTATGAGTATCACAAGTTCTATTAAGCATCAAATAATATCCTATATTAGATAAATTTTCATCAATTTGAGATTTTGCTGTGGTATTATATCCATCATTTCTTTCAATTATATCAATTATTTTATTTCTTACTTTAAATCCCTTTGAATATGCTAAAGAGCCCACTAGTAATATAATAAATACACTTACAAATATAATTATTAAATTGAAAATCATGGTTGTCCCCATTGCTTCTTTCATATTTTACCTCCAAATCTATGGTTCTAATGGTTTAGCAGACGTAAATTTATATATTTTATTAGTCCTTGTAAATACAGGAATATTTAAAATGTTAATTATTGGCAAATCCAATTTCATATATGTCAAAACACCATAGGAATAATAATTATTAACTTTTGGCGTTTCAGTTTCAATATAAATACAATAATTATAATTATAATCTAATGCATCTACATAAAACATATTATTATATTTTTCTTTACAATTAGCATCCTCTAACGAATATCCAAAACTACTCAAAACTCTTTCTATTTCATTTTTTGCTAAATCATTATATCCTTCAAATTTTTCTATGGCATGAACTATTCTATTATTAACCTTAAAAGCCTTATAGTAACTTAAGGTTCCAGAAATAAAAGCAAATATGACAATTATAAAAAATATAATAAGATTATATAAGAATGCATGTCCTATAGAACTTCCCATATCAACACCTACCTTGCTTATAAAATAATTATACTATATTTTATTTTTTAAAGCAATGTTTTTTATAATTATAAAATACAAAAATTATAGTAGAAATAATACTTATTGTAATACCATACTTAAATGTATCTATTTTATATACTAATTCAATTGTATGTTCACCATCAGGAATATCAACACCTAAAAATGCATCAAATAATTTAACTGTTTCAACTTTAGTTCCATCAATATAAATGTTCCAATATTCACTATAAGGAATAGAAAAAAACATTGTCCCAGCACCTTCTACATTTCCTTTAATATAATTTTCCTTAAATTCTGTTATTTTCATTTGATTAGATTGTAATTTTTTTATTTCTTGCTCATATAAATTATAGTCAAAATTATAAGCATACAATTTTATGTTTTTTAAAGTGTTATTTTTATCATTTATTCTTAAAGTTATATCTCCCTCATATATGTCTTTTAATATTGCTGATGTTCCAATAACATCGCCTTTACTTCGCGAAAAGGTACCGCTTAATTTATCGTTTAAATAAATTTCAAAAATAGCAGAATCCTCATATTCAAAATAAATATTCAAATATTTACTTTCATTATTTAAATTTTTTATTTTATATTCATATTGATTTATTTTTTCTATAGGAATTTCTATAAAGAATTGCTCGTTAGTATTGTTCATAGAATTTAAAACATATTGTTGACACTCAAAAACAGAACTACAATCTAAACTATTTTTTGCATTAGAAGATACAAAAAATCCTAAATTTAAAGCATTATTATTTTTATATATTTTATTTTCACCATAGTTTCCTAACAATTCATCTTTACTATTTTTGTCAGCATAATATTTTATACCTAAAATTGAATTAATAATTTCATAATTCTCAAAGCTATAATTATTACTTTTCATATAATATCCAATTTTATTAAAAAAATTATACATATCATATGATATTGTTGAAACAAATGTGGTTGCTCCACGATATCCGTAAAACAAATTTTCATTAAATTCTATATCATCTAATTTTGAAAAATCCATTCGATAAAATTGTTTTTCATCTTTTGTTATTATATCAAATATTTCACCTAAATTTTTATTATAATATAAATTCTCATCAACCATCGTTGGTATACATTTATAATATAATAAACCATTTAAAAATAATTCAATCATCAATACTAAATATAAAATAGACATTTTTTTAAAGTACATCAATACTAAATATAAAATCACAAAAAATAAACTTAAATATATGTAATTCATATTTATGTAATCTGAAAAAATACAACAAAATGCTAAGACAAAAATTAAATATAAAGCTAAAAAATAATATTTTTTATCAATAAATTTAATATTCTCAAAACTTTTATAACATATTGTTATAATAAATATGTCTATCAAATACACAAATCTAAATTTATATCCTGTCGGAATAGAAAATGCATGCCAAAATGTATTTAATGGTTCTAAAAAAATAAATAATACCATTATAAATAAAAATATTGCTGTTTTTTTCTTTTCTGTTTTGTTTATTTTTTTATTAATGAAATAAAAAAACAATAAAATAAGTAAAAACATACTTACATACATTCGTGGGACTGTATAATTTAAAACAGATTCATTATGATTATTCCACATAAAAAAACTAGAAAAAAAACTAATTGGATTACTACTAAAATTAAAATTAAATTCAAAATTTTTATTTGTATTTAATATATTAACTAATCCTGTAAAGTTAGTACACATTGTCATTAATCCTGCTAAAAAAGATGTAATAAAAAATGTCTTAATTACTTTTAATTTACTATCTTTTTTGAAACTCAATTTATAAAAAAAATAAAGTACTGAATAAAAGCAGATTAAATATCCCATATAATAATTAGTAAAAATAACTAAAAATAATGTTATTCCATATAATAATGGTTTGTCTTCATTAATAATTTTATCTATTCCAAGTAAAACTAAAGGGGCTAAAAAATAAGCATCCAACCACATTATCTGTAAATAATTTGCTATTATAGCAGAAGATAGTGCATAACATATAGAAAAAAATATATTATAATTATTTTTTTTAAAAGTATGATTTAAATAAACGCACATTGTTAAACCACACAAACTTATTTTAATTAAAATTGTAAGTACAATAAAAATATATATATTTTCATAAGAAATAAATTTTATTAATAAATTAGATAATGGCATTAAATAATATAAAAATATATCATAAAAACAAGTACCAATACCTATTTGAAAAGTATAAAATAAATTATTGGTCCCATCTAATATTCCTTTTAAAAAATATAAAAAAGGATAATATTGTGCTGCTAAATCGCTGGTTAATAAAGTAGTTATTGAAAAATAACCCAAAATATAATAAATTAAAAATAAAATAATAAAAGTAATAATAAAAGATAAAATATAATTGTTTTTTTTCATAAATACCACCATTTTATTATAAAGAAAAAGACAAATAAATTTGTCTAACTTGCATCGGCATTTGATACACAAGCATCATAAGCAGATTGATTAAATAAGCTTTGATTGTTACTTCCTTCAGAACAAGATCCACCTTTCCAAACTCCACCGTTATCAGTACAACAAGTTCTCTTTGCTGTATTTGACATTAATGAAGTAACAAGTGGAATTGCAATTGCTGCAATAACACCAATCAAAATAATTGTAATAACTGTCATATTTGCTTCACCTGCAGCTTCTTTCATTATTTCACCACCTATCTAACCTTATATTTCTATTATAACACATTTTTAATAAATTTATCAATAATTCATCATCATCATCATCGATAATAACATTAAAAGCATAATTCCGCCACCAGTAACAAATAACATTACCATAGTTCTTTTTTCCATTGCTTCTAATCTTTCAGTATATTTTTGCTCTCTTGATTTATTTTGTAAATTTGATACTGTTCTTGAAAACATCATCAATTGTTCTTGCTTTCTATTTTGGTCACCCAAACTTAGTCTATATAATAAACGCATCATACGCATTGAATCTCTAACAGGATATTCCTTTGCAAAATCCATATATGGTTCAACAGTCATATCGCCGGCTTCAATCTTGGACACTAACGCTTGTAATCCAGATTTAAAAATATCAGGTGCTTGTTCGATTGATTTTGATAAGGCAACTGGCACAGTATAATGTTGAACTAATATTTCCAAACTTTTCAAATAATATGGAAGCATTAAATTAATATGATGAAGATTTCTTTTATAATATGACTTTAAAGCCGAATAAGGTTGTTTAAATATCAAAAATCCCACTATTACACAAAACAATACATACACAAATTGCATTTGTGATAAAAATAAGAAAAACATTGCTACCATACCAATTAAACCATTTCTAACACGAATACCAAACATTTTATTGACATCAACATCAACACCATATTTTAGCTTCAATAAAAATTCATAATCAGATTCTAATAAAAATTTAAACAATGGTTGAACTTCTTTTATAAATTGATTTGGTTCTACAACTTTATTATAAATAATTATTACAAATACAATAATAGTTATAATTAAAAATATCATTACTCAGCACCTACATTCTCATTATAAAATTTTTCGCCGGCTAATAAAAAATAAGTATTAATTAAAATTATTACATGTAATAAAAGTTGAATATACCAAATTTTTAACATTTCAATATAAGTTTCTGTACCAAGTAAAAATTGTACCAACATAACCATTAAATATAAAACTAATCCAAATTGTAAAAATTTTTTGTGAAAAATAGCTCTATCAATTCGATCTCTATAAACGCCTTCTACAAGCATATCGATATCTTGTGACATATTTTCTAATGATTCAGATGCATCACGAGCACCTTCATTTGTTATCTGATAAAAAAGTTGATGCATGTTTCTTACCATATAAAAATCATATTTTTCATTCATAAAATTAATAGATTCATCAATAGTACCATTCCTGTACGCCATATCTATCATTGTCTTTACATCACTTTTTACAGGATCTTCTAAAACACCAGATTCATACACCCCTTCAAGTGATTTAACAAAACTTTGTGTAGTTGCAAATTCCATAATTGTATTGGTTGTATAAACTTGAATTTGCTCAAAAATAAATTCACTATACAATCTTTTACAGCGTAAATATGCTAAATAAGGAATTACCATAATTGAAACAATGATATATACGATGCACCAAATAAGATTATAAAAGTATAAATACGAAATAACTGCCGAAGCAACTGCAAATACAGATATTTGAATTGCATATTGCTTAGGTGTATATTCTTGACCTAATTCTTTTACTTTTTCACGAACAATTCTAAAAGAATATGGTGCATATCTTTCATATACCGTAGTAACTTGATTTGTTATATATTTATAAACATTATCTCCAGTGTTTATCCTATATATATATATAAATAAAATTATAATAGAAATAATAACAAATATTGTTGCTGTCATTAATTATCCCTCCTATCAAACAGGATTTGAAATTATTGAATTTCGTATTTGTTGATTTTGTAACTGTGGATTTTGTAACTGTGGATTTTGTACAACATTTTGATTAATACTATTTTGATTAATATTTTCCACTTTATCATATTCTGGATTAACAAAATTTGCAGGCAAAGATACACCTTGACCTTCAATGTAATCTATTAAATATTTGCTTGGATTTTTTCTAGAAATCATACCCTCTGGCGTTTTTTTATAAATTGTATTATATTTTGCATCATTATCTTCTGTTACATAAAATTCTGTAACTTCTGCTACTTCACGAACAAATTTTTTAGTTGCTTTATCTTGGCGACCACGTATTAAAACACCAAGTTGAACGTATCTATAAATGGATTTTAAAAATTGATCTATTTCTTGATTAGTTTCTAATAAACTATACATACGATTTGGAATAGATGAAGCTTTATCAGCATGAATTGTCGATAAAATGTAATGTCCAGAAGAAATTGAATTTCTTACTGCCATAACTGCTTCTGCACTACGAACCTCAGATAATAAAATCCACTTAGGATTTTGACGCATACATGCAACTAAAACATCACTATATGAAGCAATATTATTTGTTTTCATTGCAACTATATCACGATGCGGAAAAATTTTATCTAAATGTAATTCTAAAGTATCTTCAATCGTAATTATTTTTTCATCTGCTCTTGTTTTAGAAGCTAAATATTTAACAAATTCTGTTTTTCCCGAACCAGTTTCACCACATACCATGATATTACAATGGGCTAAAACACATTGAACCAAAAAATCATGTACATCTAAAGTAATATATTTATCAGCAATAATTTTATCTTTTTCCAATCTTATTTTAGCAGGTGTTTTACGAATAACGCAAGCAATTCCATTACTTGCAACCGAATCGTGAATAAAATTCATACGTAATTCAGCGCTTTCTGAATCAAGAAAAGGATGTGCTGCATTAAAAGATTTACCCATAACATTTGAACATTGAAATGCTAACTTTTCCATCATGGCATTATTTATATTAGGATTTTCAATTCTAAAAATACCTTGTGAAAGTGTTTTTAAATGAATTTGTCCATTATTTCCATATGATATATCAGTTATGTCATCATTTTGTAAATATTCTGTTAATGGTCCAAAATCAATTTGTGAAAATAAATTATCATTCATATAGACCGCTTTCCACTTCTGGTGTTTGTGGTGTATCATCTGTGTCAGTAAATGTTACTGTATTACTTTCAATAAAATCTACTAATTCTTGACGATCCACAACCAAATCACCTTCAATAGGAATAGTACCACCATATGGAACAGGGAATAGTTCAACACCAAAGCTCTTTAAATACTCAGTTTTTTTAAGCAAAATAAATACATCTTCTGGTACACCAAATAACAATGTTGAAGGAGTTCTATTTACCGTAGAATCTTCGAAAACATTTTGACCAGCACTATCTTTTACCGCTAAAACTTCAACTTGGGCTAACAATCTTCCAACCATAATTTGGCCACTTTCATCAACAGCCTTCATAAAAATATCAATTTTATTTCCTGGAAAAATCGAATTTCCATAAGTACTAGCAGTAGTTACCGATAATGCATATGGCCTTTCACCATCTTTTACTGCTGTAAAAGCTGAATCAGGTAATTTATCTTCTGAAACTAAAACATCACTATAAAACATGCTTCCTGCTGGAATAACGGTATTTACATTTGAATACATTCCAACAACATTTGCTTTATTTCTTTGAACATTTTGATTAACTGCGATTGATGGAACTTCAATATATGTAATCATATCATCAGTGATTAAAGTACGTGGTTGTATTGTTTGACGTGCTACTGGTATTTGAACTGGTTTAACTTGATTTTCTATTGTTGAATTATACCCCCAATATAATAATCCTAGTATAACAATCACACCTAGTAATGTTATAGTATTTTTGTTTGTAATAATTTTTTTTAATGAAATTAAAATATTATTCATATAATCATCCCTTTCTATTCTACATCTGGAGTTTCTAAAATTGCATCCAATTCATTTGATATTTCAAATTCTAAAATTTCACCAGTCAAATTAGTAGCTTCCGCACTGCTTACTCTAATACTTACTTTAGGAGGCATCTCATTTATATCATAAATTTCAACTTTATAAGTTTTTGCTAATGTAGCACTTTCAGCAAATCTTCTTAAAAAATTTTCAGCAAATTTTTCTCTATCAATTCTTATGATTCCTTCATTTCTATAAGATGCTAAATCTAAGGCATCATACATTGCTGCTTCTGTTGCTTCTTTCAACAAATGGTAATTATGTTCATCTGTATTTGTAGTAGATTGAAAAAATAAGATAAAGAATATTGCAACTACGCCAGCACTAACAATTGCCACCCCCCAAAATGATTCTTTCATATTATCACTCCTAACTATATATGCTATCTCGTTTATTTCTAATATAAGCCATACAAAGAATTGTTACACCTAGAACAATTAATATTATATAATAATAATTTGTAAAAAAAAGTATAATATAATGAAATATTGAATCATTATCTACTTCTTTTTTATTTTTTTGTTGTTCTTCTAACTTATTTTTTTTATATTCGCTAACTTTATTAATAAATGTATCATAATCAAGATTATGGCTTGACCATCGTTGACACAAACTATATTCTTGTGCATCAACACATATAGGATTATTATAATATTTGTTATATTTAGGTAATGTAATTCTAATTGTATATAGTACCGTGTTCATACAATCTTCATCATTTGGATAAAAATTATATACTATATTTTCTCCACTGTTATAATTTTTTAATATGAATTCCTCTGTTTTATTTTTATATGTTTTTTCTGTACTTGAATCAACAAAATATACATCTTCAGTTAAATTTGTCAATGTTATATTAAATAAAGCATCTCCATCGACTATTTTGTATTCATAACTATAATTTACATTAGCAGATATTTTTTTCATCTCTGCTATGTCACTATACATACATTTTGCTTGAACATTTTTTATTGGAACAAGTAACAATAAGAAGCTTAACAATAATATCTTTTTCATTTTCACCCCTCTATTGTTCAATTATATCACAAATATTTTAATTTTGAAATCATTTTAATACATATTCATAATTTTTATCTCTAATAGTAAAGATGAATGAAATACTATCAGCTTGTAAAACTTCATCAATTACTTCAATATAATATATATCTTTTTGATTAGTCTTCTTACTATTGACTTCTTTAAATTCTATAGGATGATTTTTTTTCACACCATCAACTGTATAACTTAAACTACCATATTTTTGAATAAAATCATATAAATCATAAATACCATTAAGTTTTTTTTCACTTTCAAAGGAGCCATTAATTTTTAATAAAACTTTGTTATAATTTGAATTGACGGTTGGAACAATATATTCATATGAATTAAAGCATTTTTCATTTAAGCAATAATTATAATTTAATTTATATTTTTTTTGAATGTCAAAAGCATTTATTATTAATTTAGCATTCTGTAAAATACTATCACTAAAATCTAATTCTTCATTAATTTTTTTTGTAATTTTAGTATTAATTCCAAATAGTTCTTGATACTTTATTTTAATTTTTGTACTTTTAAATTCACCATTTTCATCAGAGTTATTTTTATCGACATAATTGAATATAATTTCTTTATTACTTAATTCTTTTGGAATTTGATAGACTAAAATTTTTTCCTCGTATTCTTGACCTATTTCTTCACCTTGATATACATATCCAAAATCAGAAAAACTATCTTTATATTGAGTAGTTGGAGTATAAATATAATTATCAATCATTATTTTAGTAGTCGCAATATCCAAAGAACGTTTGTCGTTTGTATTATTTTTTATATTTAATCTTATTATTAAATATAAATCATCAGTTAAAGTCTTACCTTTATAATCTGTATTTGTTAAATAACTATCTGTTACATTTAAAGTAAAATAATTACCAGTAAAATAAACATTTTGATTAATAATTACTTCTTTTTTAAATAATGAAACACAAACAAGTATTATAATTACAACACTTAAACTTGATATTACAATATTAGCAATTTTTTTATTTTCTTTATAAGCATACTTTAAAAATCTTATTTGTTTTCTAATATTACGAATTAATTTATTTCCATCAAAATTAACTTGAACTTCTACTTCTTCACGATCTTGTTCTGTTATATTTATTTTTTTTAAATCAGCATCAAAATCAAATTTTTTAACATCGAACCCGGTTGCTCTTACAAATACTATTACAACTTCGACCAATTGAATTAAAAATCCAATCATTATTAAATCTCTTATTAATAGAATAGTTCGACTGTCAATTATATTATTTGAAAGACTTATCAATGTGGTCTTCGAAATTTGTAATATAACTGTATTATAAGAAAAAACAGCAATTAAAATTATATAAAATAAATAATTTTTTTTCTTTACAATTAAGACAACCATAATCATAATTGCTATTATAATTATTAAAATTGGGACAAATTGAAATAAATTTGGTAATAATGGCGTTACTAAATCTTGTCCTTGAACATTTATAATAATCGAACTATATTCATTAAAAAAATCTAATAGTTCTTTTGTTTTATATATAGAATAGCACATCAAAACCGCTAATATCAAATGCATTAGCTTAAAGTGTTTAATAAAAAAAGCATAAGGTTTTCTAAGTATCATAAGTACCCCACCTTTATTCTTAAATAAATTATATAATATTTTATCATTATTTTCAAGTTAAAATGGTAAAATTTTTATCAATTTGGCTGCCCTAATTAGATTCGAACTAATGATTACGGAGTCAGAGTCCGTCGCCTTACCGCTTGGCCATAGGGCAATAAACAAATTATATTTTTTCATATAATTTGTATAATTCTTCGCATTTTTCTTTATCCATTGCTTCGGTATCTTTTAATCGGTATTTGATTTTTAATTTTTTATATTTTGGTACACCAATAGTCGTATAAGGTAAAAATTCTACTTTTTCAATATTATATTGACTTAAAAATTGTTTTAATTTTTTTATATATTCTTTATTGTCATTTATATTTGGTACTATAACTTGTCTTATCCATAATCTTTTTTTTAATTTTTTACATAAATCTAAAAATTCAAATGATTCTTTTATTTTTTGGCCTGTCATAAATTGATATTCTTCATCTTCCAAGGCTTTTATATCCATCATTACTAAATCAGTATATTTTAATACTTCTTCATTTTTAATACCGCCAAATCCTGCTGTATCTAAGCAAGTGTGAATACCATTTTGTTGACATTTTTTTAAAATATCGATTAAGAAATCAGATTGTAGCAATGGTTCACCCCCTGAAAAAGTAACTCCACCATCACTACCAAAATAGTTTTTATATTTTAAAATTCTTTTTAATAATTCATCAGATGTTATTTTTAATCCTTTTTGTAATTCCCAAGTTTCAGGATTATGGCAAAATAAGCATCTTAATTTGCATCCTTGCATAAAAACAACATATCTAATACCAGGGCCATCGACTAATCCCATTGTTTCTATTGAATTAATATATCCTTCCATTATATCCCCTCATGGAATGTTCTACTAATAACTTCTAATTGTTGTTCTTTGCTTAACCTATTAAAATGTACAGCATATCCTGATACCCTTATCGTTAAATTAGGATATTTATCAGGATGTTTCATAGCATCAATTAATTGTTCTCTATTTAAAACATTGACATTTAAATGATGAGCGCCTTGTTTAAAATAACCATCTAATATATTTACTAAATTACTTATTCTTTCTTCTTCACTATGACCTAAAGCATTAGGTACGATAGAAAAAGTATTAGATATGCCATCTTGACATACGTCTTTATAAGGTATTTTAGCAACTGAGTTTAATGAGGCTAAAGCTCCACTACTATCTCTTCCATGCATTGGATTAGCACCTGGAGCAAAAGGTTCGCCTTTTTTTCTACCATCAGGAGTAGTTCCAGTTTTTTTACCATACACAACATTTGAAGTTATTGTTAAAACTGATAAAGTATGTTTAGCATTTTTATATAAAGGATGTTTTTCTAATTCTTTTATAAATTTTTTAACAATATCCACAGCAATACTATCTACTTTATCATCATCATTACCGTATTTTGGATAATCACCTTCGATTTCAAAATCAACAGCTATACCATTTTCATTTCTAATTGGTTTTACTTTCGCATATTTAATTGCTGATAAAGAATCTGTTGCCACTGATAATCCAGCGACACCAAAAGCCATTAAATGTTCAACGTTAGTATCGTGTAATGCCATTTGTGACTTTTCATATGCATATTTATCATGCATATAATGGATAATATTCATTGCATCAACGTATGTTTTAGCAATCTTTTCTAACATATTATAATAAGCAGTTTTTGTTTTTTCATAATCTAATACTTCATCGGTTATTTTATCGATTCCTTCAACTACTAATTTACCACTAATTTCATCAATACCGCCATTAATAGCATACAATAATGACTTAGCCAAATTACATCTTGCACCAAAGAATTGCATTTGTTTCCCTACTTTCATAGCTGATACACAACAAGCAATTGCATAATCATCACCATAAATTGGTCGCATTACGTCATCATTTTCATATTGAATAGCATCAGTTAAAATAGATATCTTTGAACAGTATTTTTTAAAGTTTTCTGGTAAATCATTTGACCATAATATTGTCAAATTTGGTTCTGGTGAAGAACCTAAGTTAATTAAAGTATGTAAATATCTGAAACTATTTTTAGTAACTAAACTTCTACCATCTAAGGTCATACCACCAATTGATTCTGTTACCCAAGTTGGATCCCCTGCAAATAATTCATTATATTCAGGCGTCCTTAAATGTCTTGCTATTCTTAATTTTATAACAAATTGATCAATTATTTCTTGAGCATCTTTTTCATCGATTTCTTTATTTTTCAAATCTCTTTCAATATAAATATCTAAAAACGTAGAAGTTCTTCCTAAACTCATTGCGGCACCATTATTTTCTTTGATAGCCGCTAAATAACCAAAATATAACCATTGTGTTGCCTCATAAGAGTTATTAGCAGGTTTTGAAATATCAAAACCATATTTTGAAGCCATACTTTTAATTTCATTTAAAGCTTTAATTTGTTCGCTAACTTCTTCTCTTAATCTTATTGTTTCTTCATTTATTTCTGTTATATTTTTCAAATCTTTTTGTTTTTGTTCAATTAGATAATCTATTCCATATAAAGCAATTCTACGATAATCACCTATTATTCTGCCTCTACCATAAGCATCAGGCAAACCAGTTAATAATCCCGCACTTCTTGCTCTTCTAATTTCTTCAGTATAAGCATCAAAAACACCATCATTATGTGATTTTCTATATTCTTTAAAATGTTTATCTATCGTTTCATCTAATTTATAGCCATACGCATCTAGCGAAGTATGAGCCATTCTGATACCACCATATAAATTTACAATCCTTTTTAATGGCTTATCAGTTTGTAAACCTACAATTATTTCATTTTCTTTATCAATATATCCTGCTTTAAAATTATCAATTCCAGAAATTATTTTAGTTTCAACATCTAATATTCCATTTTTTAATTCTTTTTTAGTTAACCTATTAATTTTTTCTAAAACTTTTTTTGTTTTATTGGATATACCTTTTAAAAATGATTCATCACCAGTGTATTCTGTATAATTATTTAATATAAAATCTTCAACATTGATTTCATTTTGCCATTTTTCTCCTTTAAAATATTTCCAAGCATTCATTATTACTACCTCCATTTTACACATATAAGTATATCATATTTTTATCAAATTTTATCATTTTTTTATATTTTTATTTTTACTTGTCATATAAAAAAATCGAACCATTTACTTGTGTTCGACTAATTTTTATATGGTGCGATAGTTAAGATAGTCCGAAACCATCACAACAAATAAATAAACAATTTAATTCTATAACCATTATACCATGCCTTTTACTAATTTTATAAATTATTTTTATAAAAATGAAAAAGACCTAGAGCTTCTAAAGTTTT
>CALVYO010000008.1 GCA_944372275.1 uncultured Bacilli bacterium | reverse complement strand
TATGAAATTTTATTGTTATTTATATCGTTAACAAAATCATTAACTTTCGAACTATATAAAATCATATTACTTCCTCCTTAGTTTTCTTTGTAAATTTTCACAATTATATGTTAAATATTCACCTGTTATAAATGATGAGGAGTCAAATTTTTTTAAAATTTTATCTGAGAACTCCTTAGGCCAACTTTGGTTAGAATATCCCATAATTTTTTGATATGTTCCAATGCTTTGTAAATATTTCAAAAACATTTCATATGAATTAAATGACATCATAAATCTATTTCTACTTGCTTTTAACGGATATAATCCAGCACTCATTACTATATTATCCATTTCTTCAATACTAAATCTTCCAATCGCTTTATCATCACAAAAAACTTCTGATAAATATGCTTTCCCGGGTACTGAAAATAATATTTTTCCTCTCTCCGTTAGGTCCACTAAAAACTATATTCATAAATTATATCCCCCTTGAATTACTTTGTATTATATCATAAGTTCCATTTTTCCCCAAATAAAAACAACTATTCATTAGTCAGTTGTTTTCTAAATCTATTTTTATTTCTTGAATTATATGTCCAATATTACCTTCGCCAGCGTATTTACTCATATCAAAGAAATTATCATTTATAGAAACCCATTCTAGTCTATTTACTTCTTCAATTAATTCTACTTCATTTTTTAATATTCCATAATAAACTTGGTTAATCACTATGTAGTCATTATTTTAGATATAGACGCTACGCTTCTTACATCATTCATATTATTAGAATAAATAACATTTAAACTATCCATATCCATTAATACTGTACTAGTTGCACTACTAGAATAGGCTTTTATATTAATTGGAATTAATAATAATAAAATCAACAACTTTTTCATACACTTCACCTATAAAATGGTATGAAAAAAAGTCTAATTATAGACTTAAATTTCTTTTTTCCACAATCCGTGTTTATTACAATAAGCATAAATAATAGAATCTTTTTCATAATCGAATACTACTTTTGGTTCATCGTTTGGTTTTAATAAATATTTTGCTATTTTATTACCTTTAACCATTGCGATCCATTCTATATAATGATCTTCTTCCATCGGATGAACTACTTCACCTATCGTTACATATACTTTGTTATCCTTAATCTCACAAAAAGGCACGTGTTTTTCTAAACTTGCATCAACACTATTTTCTTTTACTAATTCACCTTTTTCATCTAACGACTCTAAAATACCTAAACTTTTATAAAATTTCATTATTTTCTCCTCATTTCTTTTTTATATTTTTTTAGTTCTTTTTTTGTTTTCTTTAATTCTTTTTTCGTATTTTTTAATTCAAATTTAGTTTTAATAAAATCAATATTTATATTACCTATAACTGCTTTTACCTTAGGAAATGATTCTATTAAACGTTTTGTCCAAATAGATTTAGAAATTAAAATTTCTTTTACTTTTTTAGTTATTTCTTCAGTATTATCTTTTTTCAAAAATTTAACCGCTGTATCTTTAAAACTATTTATAATTTTTAAAGAAATTGAAAAATCAATTGCAAAAATAATAAAAATTAATATAGATATTACTTTTAAAACTTGTACATTCGTCAAAGAAAATAAAGAAAAAATAAGCGGATTGATAACATATATAGCAACACAACCTAATATTCCAAATGGAATCAATGTTTCTAAACAAATTCTACCATTTATATTAAATTTTTTATCAGAATAATCCCACCATCTAGCCTTAAACAATTTTTCCATTAAATAACTTGTAAAATATTCTAAAACTGCAAATAAAATAATTGACATTCCAAATGTCACAAATATACTATCTTGATATTTGGTTAAAAAAACTGTTACAGTTAATCCACCTACACCATATATAGGACAATAAGGACCTATTAAAAAACCTCTATTGACAAATTTTTTATGTTCGTAATAATTGTAAAACATTTCAACTACCCAACCTAAAAAAGCATATATGATAAACAATAAAAATAATTTAGTCAAATCCATAAAAATACCTCGCTCGTTAATTATAACATAAATAAAAAAAATAAACAACTTTAGCACTCTCTATTGACAAGTGCTAAAAGAAGTGATATACTTTTATCGTTGGTTAAAATAATCAACAATAAAAAAGGAGGGATAATATGAATCCATACCAAGAAAATCTTGAAAATGTTCTAGAAAAATATGGACGAGATATTACTGATGCAGTAAAAAATAACAAAATCGATCCTGTTATTGGTCGCGATGATGAAATTAGAAGTATAACTAGAATTTTATCTAGAAAAACTAAAAATAATCCCGTTTTAATCGGTGAACCGGGGGTTGGTAAAACAGCAATTGTCGAAGGATTAGCTACGCGTATTGTTAAAGGAGATGTTCCAAATAGTTTAAAAAATAAAACAATTTGGGAATTAGATATGGGTTCTTTAATAGCAGGCGCTAAATACCGTGGAGAATTTGAAGAAAGATTAAAAGCTGTTTTAAAAGAAGTAAAAGATTCTAATGGCGATATAATTATGTTTATCGATGAAATACATATGATAGTTGGAGCGGGTGCCTTAGAAGGTGCTATGGATGCTGGTAATATGTTAAAACCAATGCTAGCGCGTGGCGAAATTCATTGTATTGGTGCTACTACTTTAAATGAATATCGTAAATATATCGAAAAAGATGGAGCTTTAGAAAGAAGATTTCAAAAAATCTTAGTTGCGCCACCTACTGTGTTAGATACTATTACTATTTTAAGAGGATTAAAACCAAAATTAGAAGTCTATCACGGCGTTAATATAAAAGATAAAGCATTAATTGCTGCTGCTACTTTATCAGATAGATACATAACCGATAGATTTTTACCAGATAAAGCTATTGATTTAATTGATGAAGCGTGTGCTACTATCAAAGTGCAAATGGAATCAGTTCCAACGGAATTAGATACTTTAACAAGACATATAATGCAATTGCAAATTGAAAAAGAGGCTTTAAAAAAAGAAAAAGACGATTTATCAAAACATCGTAAAGAAGAAATCGATAATGAAATTAATACCTTAAAAGAAAAAGAATCTAATTTAAGAAAAAATTGGGAAGAAGAAAAAGAAATCAATAATTTAATCAGTAAGAAAAAAGAAGAAATTGATACTACTAAACATAAATTAGAAAAAGCAGAAAATGAATATGATTTGGAAACTGCAGCTAAATTAAGACACGGTGTTTTACCACAATTAGAAAAAGAATTAAATGAATTAAATGGTAAAAATAAATCAGATATTTTAAGTGATACTGTTGATGATAATGATATTGCTAAAATAATATCAAAATGGACAAATATACCAATTAATAAATTAGTTGATAGTGAAAAAGATAAATTGCTTAAATTAAATGAAAATATGAAAAAAAGAGTAAAAGGACAAGATGATGCCATCAAATTGGTTAGTGATGCTATTATAAGGGCCAGAGCTGGTATCAAAGATCCTAATAAACCAATCGGTTCATTTATCTTTTTAGGACCTACTGGTGTTGGTAAAACTGAGGTTGCTAGAACTTTAGCGTATGAACTATTTGATGATGAAAGACATATGATTAGAATCGATATGAGTGAATATATGGAAAGTCATTCAGTAGCAAGATTAATCGGTTCTCCTCCAGGATATGTAGGCTATGATGATGGTGGACAATTAACCGAAGCAGTTAGAAGAAATCCATATAGTATTGTTTTATTTGATGAAATAGAAAAAGCCCATAAAGATGTATTTAATATTTTATTACAAATATTAGATGATGGCCGAATTACTGATTCCCAAGGAAGAACAGTCGATTTTAAAAATACTATTATTATAATGACTTCGAACTTAGGTAGTGAATATATCTTAGATAATATGGAAAATGCTAACGAATTAGTTATGAATGAATTAAGACAAACCTTTAAACCTGAATTTATCAATCGTATCGATGAAATAATAGTATTTAAGTCATTAGATAAAAATGTAATTTATCAAATCTTAGATAAAATAATTAAAGATATTGAAAAAAGATTAAGTGATAAACAATTAAAAATAAATTTAACTGATAAAGCTAAAAATTATATTGTGGAAAACTCTTATGATTCCAGATATGGAGCAAGACCAATCAAACGATTTGTTACTAAAACTGTGGAAAATTTAATTGCTAATGAAATTATTAACAATGATGTTAAATTCAATTCAACAATTACAATTGATGCAAATGATGATTTATATATACAAAAAATGGCATAACTGCCATTTTTTTATGAAATATTTTGTTGATTATTGGAAATGATTATGCTATTATAAAATTGAGGTGAAAATACATGAATAATTTAGATAAATACTGGGATAAAATTCATTTAAAATATAATTCTACTTATGATGAATGGCTAAATAAATATATTAATTTATTTAATCAAAACGATACAATTGTTGAATTAGGCTGTGGTAGAGCATATTGTAGTAATTATCTGTTTAAAAACAAGTTTAAAGATATAACAGCGTGTGATTTTTCAAAAGAAGTATTAAAAATTATCAATAAAGAAAATCCAAATTTGAAAACAATGATGTTTGATATGAGTTTAGGGTTACCCTTTAAAGATTCATCAATTAATGTAGTAATTGCAGATTTATGTCTACATTATTTCAATAATACAACTACAAATTATATTATTGATGAGATTTATAGAGTTTTAAAACCAAATGGCTATTTAATTGCAAGAGTTAATTCAGCTAACGATAAACTACATATACCTATTGATGCTAAAGAACTAGAAAAAAATCTTTTTTATGATGGGCAAATTTATAAAAAATTTTTTAATCAAACTGATTTAAATACACTATTTAAAAAATTTAAAATATGTTACATGCAAGAAAAAAATATGTCAAGATATGAAAAACCTAAAATTTTATGGGAATTTTGTTTAAAAAAATAATTTAAGAAGGAGAAAATATGATTGATACTGGATACTTATTTGGAAAAGATTCATCTAGACTCTTTGTAAATACTAGTTTAGGATGTACTGCAAATTGTTCATACTGTTATTTACCCAATTTAAACTATTCAAAAGGTAAAAAATTAAATACATATATCACTGCTAAAAATTTAATAAAACAGTTTAAAAAATATAAAGATTTTAAACCAGGTATAAATGGTACTTTAATATCTTTTGGTTGTTACTCTGAATGTTGGGATAAAAAAAACAAAACTCAAACCATAAAATTAATTAAATATTTTTTGAAAAAAGGAAATCAAATACAACTTTCCACAAAAAAATATATTTCATATAAAGATTTGATTAAAATAAACAAATTAATAAAATATTATGGACAATTATCAATATTTATTTCTTCCGCAACAATAAGCGAATGGAAGAAAATTGAAAAAAATACAACAAATCCTAATAAAAGATTTGAAAGCTTTAATTTAACAAAAAAATTAAATATACCTGTTATATTATATATAAAACCAGTTTTATATAATATAACAATAAAAGATATTAATAAATATGTAGAAATAATTAAAAAATATAATATTAAAAATGTAATAGTTGGAAGTATAATAAAAACAAATGGTACTGGAGAAGTTGCACCATTTGTAAAAGATAATTTTTTATTTACACAACCTATAGAACAAGAAAAAGAAATAATAAAAGAACTTTCAAAAGTAAGTAATGTTTATACCAAAAGTATAGATGTTTTAAAAATTTTTAAATAACTATTTTATTTTTTAAATCTAAAATAGTTTTTTTTAATTTTGCTATACTTTCTTCATTAATACAATTTTCTTGCCATAAATACACTGAATTATTTAATTTTTCAGATATTAATTTTCTTAAAAATTGACTAGGTAATTTTTCAACTTTATAAATTAATTTTTTTTCATTTTTTTCTACATATATATATGAAAATTCATTATTAAATTTATTTGAAAAATCTAAGATATCACATTCTATTGAATTTCCTAATGTTTCATTTAATGATTCAATTATATCAAAATCACATGGAATGCAATGTAGATGAGTATGATCAATACTAGAACCTGCATACCCTTTTTTAGCAGAACCATGTTCAAAAAACAATACATCTGTTTTATATACTTCTTTATATATTTCTTTAATTTTATTTTTTAATTTAATTACATCTTCTTTAATATTATTTGGTAATTCAAAAAAATTTAAATAATGCTCATTGCTTATAATTAAAATATGACCCAAGCATAATGGCGATATGTCTACTTGAATATAGACATTATCATTTTCAAATAATATTGAATTTTCAGCTGGCAAACCTATTAATTTGTTATTTTCAAATCTTGTTTTTTTACAAAAAGGACATTTTATTGAATATTTCATTATAACCGCAACCTACTTTATATATTCCAATGCTTTCATAATTGCTAATTTGCCATATGGATACATTAAAGATCCTTGTAAATAAGCGATATATGGTTCTCTTATTGGACCATCACACGATAATTCAATTGAAGATCCTTGAGTAAATGTACCAGCAGCCATAACAACTTTGTCTTGATAACCAGGCATATCCCAAGGTATTGGCTCAACATAAGAATCTATTGGTGATGCTGCTTGAATGCCTTGACAAAATTTAATCAATTTATCCTCATTATGAAAAATAATATTTTGAACAATATCTGCCCTTTCTTCATTATATTTTGGTTCAACATCATAGCCTAAATTTTCAAATACTTTACTAGCTAAAACTGCTGTTTTTAAACTACTTGCTACAACACTAGGGGCAAAGAATAACCCTTGCAGTAAATATTTATTTATTCCTAAACTAGGTCCCACTTCTTTACCTTCACCAGGTAAACTTAATCGTTCGCCTACTAATTTAATTAAGTCTTTACTACCAACTACATAAGCACCATTAGGAGCAATTCCTCCACCTAAATTTTTAATTAAAGATCCTACTACAATATCTGCTCCAACTTCAATTGGTTCTTTAGTTGAAACAAATTCACAATAACAATTATCTATCATAATTATTACTTCTTTATCAATATTTTTAATAAACTTAATAACTTGTTCTAATTTACTAATTGTAATGCTCTTTCTAGTTGAATAACCTTTAGAACGTTGAATCTCAATTACTTTAATTTTTTTACGTTTTAAAACTTCTTCTATTTTTTTATAATCAAAATCATTATCAATTAAATCGATTTGTTCGTAATTAACATTAAAAGATTTTAATGAACTAGGATTATCAACTATGCCAATTACTTCATCTAACGTATCATAAGGTTTACCAGTAATACTTAACAAAGTATCATTAGGACGAAGCAAAGCAAATAAAGTTACTGATAAAGCATGGCTTCCTGATATAAATTGATTTCTAACAATGGCATCTTCGGCTTTAAATATAGAAGCAAACACCTTTTCAATTGCCTCTCTACCAGTGTCATTATAACCATACCCTGTAGTAGAATTAAAATGTGTTTCCGATACACTATTTTCTTGAAATGCTTTCAAAACTTTTTCACTATTATAAAAACAAACATCATCAATTAATTTAAATTGTTCTAAACATTTTTTTTCCATTTCTTCAATCATTTTTAACACCACCATCTACTCTTATTATAGAGTTATTTATATAAGTATCATTAATTAAATAATTAACTACATTAGCAATTTCTGAAGGATTAGCAAATCTATTTAATAATATTTTATTTAATTGTTTATTTCTAAATTCGATATCCATGTCTTTATTCATATCGGTATCAACCCATCCACATGCAATTGCATTAACAATTACATAAGGCGCATATATATTAGCAAAATTATGCGTTAGTGAATTTAAACCTGCCTTAGATGCATCATAATCTAAACTTTCTTTATAATAGGTATCGATACCATTAGTAGAAGAAATATTGATTATCTTTCCTTTTTTATTTTTGAACATATAACCACCTATATATTTGCTAGTTAAAAAAGGTCCGATTAAATTAACTTCTAATATTTTTTTAAAATTATCCACTGTTTTATCTTCTAAAGTGGTATCAATAGATATTCCGGCATTGTTAATTAATACATCAATATTGTTAAATTTAGAAACTGCTATATCTAACAATTTTATTACTTCTTCTTCTTTAGTAACATTACTTTTTAAAATTAAAATATTAGTATGTTGTTCTAATTCTTTTTTTAGCTGTAAAGCTGAAGCATCATCATTTACATATGTTAGAATTAAATTATGCTTTTCTTTTGCTAAAGTTAAGGCAATTGCTTTTCCTATTCCTTTAGTTCCTCCAGTTATTATAATAGTCATCTTGTCACCTCACTTTTATTATACAATATCTTAAACAAAAATCCTAGATATCTAGGATTCTTTAATTTCGTCAATATATTTATTAACTTTACTAGCCCATTTTGTATCAGCAGCATATTTTGGATTCATTTCTTCAGCTGTTGTTAATCCTTTTTGTACATAGTTTTTAGCAATATTATCGATAAATCCTTTAATTCCTTCATCTAATGTATCATATTTTTTATATGATCCACCATTACAAGATGGTCCACCTACTTGACCACCAACGTTGTTACATTCTTTAACTAAGGTACTACATCCCCATTTACAACCTGTTTCGTGCATTGATATCGCAACTGCCAAATAAGGATCAACACCTTTTTCTAAGGAATATGTAACGTATAATTTTCCTTTATTCTTTAAATCAGATGATAAGAACTTATTAACTTTATCGATTAATTGTTGCTCTGTTAATCCATCATATACAATTTCTTCTTCAACTTGTAAAGAAGAATCTGCTATTAAATTTTTTTTGGGCTCTATAATAGTCGGCTCTTCTATAGTTATATTCATAAAATTACTTGCTATAAATAACCCTAGAAAAACGCACAGCTTTGTTTTCAAATTTTTTCACCTCTTCATAAAAATTTGGGAAAACGTTTTTAATTTTACCATAATTTTATGATTTAGTCAAATTGGAATAAGTAATTATAAACTGTAAATTTTTGGAAAAGATATTTCCTTCTTTTAAAACATCATAATTTTCATAGACTTTTTCTACCTTTAATCCTATTTTTAAACATATATTTTTTATTTCTTCTATACTAAAAATTCTAAATGTATGTGTATCGTTATATATTTTATCATTAACTTCAAAAATAATATTACTCTTTTCTATTTTAGATTCTTTATCGTAATTCCATATCATAGTTCGTTTCATATTGTTAAATGAATCTATTTTTTTACCAGAATCTTGCGGATTGTGTAAATCAATAATGATTTTTCCATTAGGATTTAATATTTGTTTTAAATTTTTTAAACATAACTCTAATTCATCAATGTTTCTTAAATGATTAATCACAGCAAACATTGAAATTATGACATCATACTTTTTATTTATTTTAATATCCAATATGTTTTGCTGATATAAATCACCATTTATTCTCGATTTCGCTATTTCTAACATTTCTTTATTTAAGTCTAATCCATCAATATTATAATCTTTTAATAAAGATGCGTGCATTCCTGTGCCACATCCAATATCGATAATTTTATCTCCTTTATTAATAAAATTATTTAAAAATAATACTTCTTTTTGATAATCTTTTTTACTATAAAATTTATCATAGTATTTAGCAAACTCTTTATATTCCATAAAATCTCCTCAATATATTTATATTATATAATTTTACATATTAAATTACAACATTATTAAATTAAAAAAAATGACAATTTAATTGTCACTTTTATCTTTGATCACTTATTGTAGCATTGCTATTACTAGCCTCTAATAACGACAATGGGTCATATGGTGCTCCTGTTGTTGTTCCTGAAAGTAATGCGATATCCACAGCATTTTCTGGTAACCCTCATGAATTTCCAGAAAATAAAAATATTGCTTAATCAACTACAAATCCACGCGTATTATATACAACACTATCCATAATTGTTCCTGTCGAATTAGGATTCAAATAAGCAGGCTGCCTTAAAGTATGAAAAATATTATTTCTCACAAGTAAATTTGTCGTATTTAGTTGAGTTACAAATCCTCTATTTACTACCCAAGTCGAGGAATCACCTGATTGATTAGGTCCATATATGTCACAATTTATAATTTGATTATTATTACCACCTATTTAAATAAACTCAACTGGATAAGGTTGATCACTAGTCATCGTAAGTCTTTCAATTGTCGTATTATCACTATTACATAAAAATGGTACAATGGCAGATTGTAACAATATTTCTGACCCTGCTCGACCTTATATTATTAAGCCTGGTATATTTAAATTTAATTGATTAGTAATAGGATAGGTACCATTTAAAACATTTATTATTCCATTAGGTTGAGATACCGCTAATGCCTGCTCAATTGTTTGAAATGGATTTTCTTCAGTTCCATCTCAATTTGGGCCAGCAGTAGATAAAACATACAAATTATATGGATTAGGTTGTATACTACCAGTTGGACCAGTTGGGCCAGTCACACCTATTGGACCCGTTGGGCCTGTAATTTGATATATTCTTATACAAGACATACAATTTCTTTTATTAAAATTATTTTCTTGATTACTGTACATACATTTCAACCCCTATTTATTCTTTACATCATATGTTTATAAAAATAAATTAGTTAGATATATGTTTAAATATTAAAAAAATTCATAATAAAATATGAATTAATTTATAAAATGGGGCGCAATAAGGGATTCGAACCCTTGCATAACGGAACCACAATCCGCCGTGTTAACCCCTTCACCAATTGCGCCATTTATCAACAAAATAAGTTGACATATAAAATAATATCAAATTTTACTAACTTTTGCAACACTTTTTACAAATTTTCATTAAATATAGTTATTTTACCTATACTAACTGCCTAAGTAGTCATAAGATAAATTGGGAGGAAAAACTATGTACAATTATAATTATCCACCAAATTTTTACTTTGATGGAAATAATTTAAGAAATTATCAAAACAATTATCAAAATGATAATTTATTTAATCCATATGAAGGATTAATTAGGGGAAATTTATTTAAAAATATATATGACCCTTACAAAAATGAAAAACCATATGCTATTAAGCCAATGAATAATCAAGCTAAAATGTTAACTGATATCGATAGTTTAGAGTTTGCTATTATAGATTTAAATTTATATTTAGATGTTTATCCAGATGATAAATATGCTATTGAATTATTTAATAAATATCGCAGCGAACAAAATGAATTATTACATAATTATCAAAATGAATATGGTCCTATTTTATTAAATAGTGATGCTTTAAATAATATACCTTGGATGTGGGATAATAAACCATGGCCTTGGGAAAATTAGGAGGTTTTTTATGTGGAGATATGAAAAAAAATTAGAATATCCTATTAATATAAATAAAAAAGATTTGAGTTTAGCTAAAACGATGATGGCACAATATGGTGGTCCAGATTCCGAATTAGGAGCAGCTTTAAGATACTTAAATCAAAGATATACAATGCCAGATGAAAAAGGATATGCTTTATAAACCGATATTGGTACTGAAGAATTAGCTCATTTTGAAATGATTGCTACAATGATACAACAACTAATGAAAGATGCAACATTAGAAGAACTAAAAGAAAATGGCTTAATTGGTTACTACACACAACACAAAAATGCGAATTTTCCAATAGATGCTAGTGGTGTACCATTTACTAGTGCTTATATTGAAGCAACCGGTGATTATTGGGCTGATTTAGAAAGTGATATGGCTGCTGAGCAACGAGCAAGAGTTACCTATGAAAATTTAATGAATCAAACTAGCGACCCTGATGTTTTAGGACCATTATCCTTTTTAAGACAACGTGAAGTAGTGCATTATAATCGTTTTAAAGAATTAAGAGATTATTATTTAAACAAATTTAATAGGTGATAAATGAAAAAGATAGTTTTAATATATGGTGGAAATTCAAGTGAACACGATGTTTCTTGTCAATCTGCTAAAGAAATAATGGAAAATATTGATAAAAACAAATATGAATTATCTTGTGTATATGTTACACGAAATAACGAATGGATTTATGAAAATAAAGTAATCGATAACATTATTGAATTTTTAAGACAATTTGATGTTGTCTTTAATATAATTCACGGTAATACTGGTGAAGATGGAAAAATTCAAGGAATGTTAGATTTATTCAACATTAAATATATAGGTACTAAATGTGGTTCTAGTTATATTTGTATGGATAAAGAAAGGACTAAACAAATATTAAACTATTATAAAATACCACAAGTACCATTTCAAAATTATCAAGAAAAATTAATAATTCCATTTCCTGTGATTGTTAAACCTAGTAATGGTGGTTCTTCTATTGGAATAAATATCGCAAATAATAATAAAGAATATAGAAAAGCTATCAAAGAAGCTTTAAAATATGATAAAAATGTTATTGTTGAAAAATATATAAAGGCTAGAGAATTAGAATGTGCTGTATTAGAAGATAAAAAATTGATTATATCGGATATTGGTGAAATAATTACCGATAATAATTTTTATGATTATGATGCTAAATATATTAATAACAAAGCGAAAACTATAATTTCAGATATTCCTACTGATATAAAGAAACAAATACAAAAATATGCGAAAACTGTATTTGAAGCATTAGAATTAAAAGGATTAGCAAGAATCGATTTTTTCTATGATACAGAATATAATAAAATATATTTAAATGAAATAAATACTTTACCGGGATTTACTAAAATAAGTATGTATCCTAAATTATTTAGTAATTTTAAATATAAAGATTTAATCACTAAATTAATTGAAAACGCTTAAAAAGATATCTTAATTAGGATATCTTTTTTCTAATATTTTAGCATACATAATTTCTTCTTCTTCATAAAATGGATCTAGTTTTCTTAACACTGTTAAATCACCTATTTTTTTAAAATCTAAACGTCTTGATACTAAATCATTTTCATATATATCATCATTTATTTCAATGAAAAAGTCGATAATTACCAATAAAATTTCATTATCATTCAATATTTGTTCATATATATATTCGAAATTAACCTCATCATTTAAAAAGATTTCTTTAAATAAAGGATACTTTTTTATTAATAATTTATCAGTGTGGTGATATATTATAAATGCTTCATAAATATTAGATATAATATAACTGTAAAACTGCTTAATTTTATGTTCTGTTACAAATTCATCGACAATTTTTTCTCTAATAACGTCTGCAACAAAATCGTTAAAATTATCATAATTATCACTTTCATCAAATTCATCTAAGCGACAATAACAAAGCGATGAATCATATATATCAATGAATTTTTGAATCATTTTTTCAGATTCTAAAAACATCTCAGGATCCAAATAATCTAAATAATTTAATATCTCAAAAGGATTAATTTTATTCAAAAAACGTAATTTTCTTTGTTTAATAACTTCTTCCATACAATTATTTTTAAAAATATAATTTCTCATATCAAAATCACAATAATCTTCAATATAATCTATAACTTTATAATTTTTTTTCCAATTATAAAACATATTAATTACTTTTTTATAATCCAAATCATCTAATTCTTCGATTATACTTTTATTTATTTCAGCGCACATATCATTTTTTATACAATAAAGCGCAAAATAATAAGAACTACTAACAATTATTAGCATCATTATTTTTTTATACTGTGCTTTATCTTCCGTAAATTCAAATGAAGCAAATTGTTCAAATATATCCTCATACGTACTTTTATCAGTAATTAAAAATTTAATTAATTCTTCACTTATCTTTTCTATTTTATTTCCATTTACATTTATTATGTTTTCTACTGTGTATGCTAAAATTTCATTACAAATTTCATATAATGTTCTTTCCATCCCCCATAAACTCCTTACTTTAGTATATTATTTAATATATAGTTAAAACTAATTTTGATATCGGGAAAAACTTCAATATCGTTTAATTCTTCAAAACTAAACCAAGCGCAACGATCTATTTCATCATCTTCAATTACATTATCTTGAGTAATTGGAACGCCAACATAAGTTATATCGATATGTAACGAATCATCTTTACCACGATTTTTTTGAATACCTAATGGTCTAATAAAATCGTCTTCTCGAGGAAACCTTTCGCCAATTAATTTAACTCTTACACCTGTTTCTTCATAAGTCTCTCGTAATGCTGTCTCTTCAGGTGTTTCATCATTTTCAATATGTCCTCCTGGTTGAACCCAACGATTAAATTTCTTATGATGACATAATAGTATTTTTCTATCGTTAGGATTAACTACAAACACCGATGCACAAAACTCTCTTTTCATAACTCACTTCCTAAGTTAATTATAGCATATTTTGTTCAGTTTTTTTAAATAAATTTTCGTACGCAATATGTATACATAAGTTATTATTTAAAATAAAAAATACATTTATTTTTGTGTTATCTTATTAAAAATGGAGGTAGTTATGCATTTTAAAAGATTAAAAGATTTAAGAATCGATAATGATTATTTACAAAAAGATATTGCTAAAGTGTTAGGAATATCACAACAATATTATTCAAAATATGAATTAGGAAGTTTTACAATTCCAACTGAACAATTAATTAAATTATCTAAATTCTATAATGTTAGTATCGACTACATTGTTGGATTAACGGATGATAAAAAATCACGTAAAAAAGCGTGATTTTTATTTATCTATTAAATGAATATTGTCTAATAATACACCTGTTCCTTCAACGACACAAGTTAAAGGACTTTCAGCTACAAATACTGGTACTTTTAATTCGTGAGCTAATAATTGATCAAATCCATCGATTAAAGCACCGCCACCTGTTATTACAATTCCTTTATCTATAATATCCGCCGCTAATTCAGGAGGAGTTTGTTCTAATACATTTTTAGCAGTATGAATAATTATATAAACACTCTCTCTTAATGCTTCCTCTACTTCATCTGAACACATAGTTATAGTATGAGGCAATCCCGTTACTAAATCTCTTCCTCTTACTTCCATTTTATCGTTTTTGTTACCACTATAAACTGTTCCGATACTCATTTTAATTTCTTCAGCAGTTCTATCTCCTACTAATAATTTATATTTATCTTTAATATATTTCATAATGTCGCTATCGAAAACATTACCAGCCACTTTAATAGATGAACTAGTTACAATTCCTCCTAGTGATAAAACAGCAATATCAGTAGTACCACCACCAATATCAATTACCATATTACCACTTGGTTTAGATATATCCATTCCGGCGCCAACTGCAGCTACTTTTGGTTCTTCTTCAATAAATACTTTTTTAGCCCCTGTTCTTTCGGCTGCTTCTTTAATAGCATTTTTTTCAACTTGGGTAATATTTGAAGGACAACATATCAATATTCTTGGGCGTGATAAAAAACTTTTACCATTGATTTTTCTGATAAAATGATTTAACATTACTTCTGTTATTTCAAAATCTGCTATTACGCCATCTTTCATCGGTCTTATAGCCACTACTGATCCAGGAGTTCTTCCTAGCATTTCTCTTGCTTCACTTCCAACGGCAAGTGGTTTTTTTGTTTCTGAATCCATAGCCACTACTGAAGGTTCATTTAATACTATTCCTTGGCCTTTAACATATATTAATACATTGGCTGTTCCTAAATCTATTCCAATATCTTTTGCAAACATTTTATCACTCTCATTTCTTAATTTATTATATCACGTTTTTACCATTTTTTTACATTAAATACTTCCTTTTAGTTGATTGTCCACCTCTTATATGTCTAACATCTGTATGGTACTTTAATATCTTTTCTACTTCGATATATAATCTATCATCGATATCCGCTAATCGTTCGTGTAAATCCTTATGAACTGTACTTTTACTAACCTTAAAAATACTTGCCATTTCTCTTACCGTACTACTTGTTTTAATCATATAATTAGCCTCTTCTAAAACTCGTTTAATGATATTTTTATTCAATATAAACACCTCTTAATTAAATATATCTATTAAATTAACAAATATACCTAAAAAAGAGTTATTACAACTCTCCTAATTGTTTATCATAATAAGTTTCAGGATTAACATTCTTACTATTATGAATTAACTCAAAATGAAGATGGTTGCCTAAATCTTTAGAAATATTAGATTGACCACTTTTACCAATTACTTGTCCTTGCAAAACATTATCGCCAACAGATACTAAAGTTTCACTCAAACTTTGATAAACACTAATCAAATTATTTTCGTGGGTAACTTCAATAATTTTACCAAGTAAATTATTTTCTTCTACTTTTGTTACTTTACCATCTAATATTGAAACAACATCAAAAATTTCATCACTTTGATAATCAACGCCACTATTAGGAATATAAGTATTTTCATAATAGATTAATGAATTTTTTTGTTCTTCTTCAGTACCTTGATAATCATAGAAATTTCTAGCAATCTTAACTTCAACTAAATAAGGTCTAGAAATAATATTTCTAGTATTTACTACAGGTACTTCATCTTCTATTATTACATCATCAACATAAATAGTATCATCATCTAATTTTGAAGGACTAGATATCATTTCTAACATATAAATTGTTCCAATAATAGTTATGAAAGATAAAGCGTATAAAGCATAAATAACTGGTTTTTTTAATCTTCTTTTCATATTTTTCACCTCTAAAATAAGTTTGCTCAAATATGAAAATTTTATACACTAAATTTTTTTAATTTCAACTCCTTGATAATAATATTTTAAAATTTCATCATATTTATATCCTTTTAAAGCCATTGCTTGCGCCCCATATTGACTCATTCCAACTCCGTGACCATAACCTTTAGTAGTAATATAAATTTTATTATCTTTTAATTTTATAGTAAAATAATTTGATTTTAATTTTAAATTAGTAACTACTGTATCCGCTTCTAATGTAGAGCCATTTATTTTTAATTTTTTAACTCTACCTGTACTAGTTGTATCTAATAATTCTATATCTAATGTTTCACTATAATTTAAGTTTAATTTGTTATAAAAATCTTCTAAACTAAAAGTATAATTTACTTCATAAACTGGCGATATTTCATCCCAAGTTGAAGCAACACTTCTTAAATAAGGTACTTTATTAGTAAATACTTCTTCACTGTTTTCGGTTGCTCCGACACTTGTTGAGAAAAACATTGCATCAACTATCTTACCATCATATTCTAAATATTCATTAAAAGTTTCTAAAACGGCTTGTTTGATTTTATTTATATTATCAGTATATTTTTCTTGCCACGCTTCTTTTAAATATTCATCATCTAAATATACTTGGTTCATAACAGTATCGACAACATCATAATCTTTGTCGATATTAGCCTCCATTTTTTTCATAACGTAACTTCTTGCTGCAACTGCTTGGGCTTTTAATGCTTCTAATTCAAATGATATTGGCATTTCTCCTGCTAGAACACCAACTATATAATCTTCAAAAGGTACTTCAACTATCTTATCTTCTTGTTTTACTCTTACTTTCATATTGGAAGTATATTTTAATTTTATTTCATCATCTTTTATAAATAAATTAACAATGATATAAGGAATAAAAATAATTAAGCAAGTTAAAAGCAGTATTTTTTTCATAATATCATCTCCATTATTAAAATACTGCTATCTAACTTAAATTATACTACTGAAATAAAGAAATCGTAAAAAAAGTTAACGACTAAATACGACAATGCCATTGCTAAAAACATATACAATATTCTTGCTTGATAATATCGATTTTTTTTAAAAACATTATTTATATTTATACTATCTAAAGCAAGAATCGAAAATGGTAAAATAATTATATATAAAATTGTTTTAATTGTTATAATTATCAATCATTTCTACTCTTCTTTGATGTTTTTCTTCTTTTGATGCTTCAGTAGTTAAAAATGTATCGATTATTTCTTTATAATTAGTAACATTTTCGCTTAATGCTATAACGTTAGCATTATTGTGTTGTCGTGCTAAATAAGCTTCTTCTTTTGTTGTGACTTTGGCGCATCTTACTTTTTTTACTTTATTACAAGCAATACTCATACCAATTCCTGTACCACATATAAGTATGCCTAAATCAATTTTGTTATCTCTTATATCTTCTCCTACTTTAAAAGCATATTCTGGATAATCGACACTTTCTATTGAATTAGTACCATAATCAATTATTTTATATTTTTCATTTAAGTAATTTTTAATTTTTTCTTTTAATATGACTCCTCTATGATCACTTGCGATTCCTATTTTCATTTTCAATCTTCCTCTCTATTTAATATTACCCATTCGCCAATTTTTTTACCATTTTTCCTATCTATTAAACCTTTTTCTTGCATATTAATCATTCTCGTTTTAATAGTTCTTAATGATTTGTTAATTTGTTTAGCTATTTCTTCTTGTTTAATATTAGGATTATCTTTAATTATATTTAAAATTGCTAATTCTTCTAAACTTAAATTATTATATTTAATTTCATTTAAATTAGAATTGTCTTTATAATCAATATGCATAAATCTATTTTTTAATTCATATTTTGTATTTGTTAAAAGGTTGAAAAAAAATTTTTCTAAAAATGATATATCTTCAAAAATGTTTTTTTCAAAATTTTTATAGTTAGCTCTAACTAAAGCATTTCTAAAATAAAACGAGTTATTAGCAAAAACTTCATTATTAATATTAAAACCAAATGTTCTTAAATATTTTATAATAAACACGGCTGTTGTTCTGGTATTACCTTCACCAAACGGATGAATTTGCCATATATTTGAAGTAAAATGGCATAAATGATTTATTGATTCCTCAAGTGATAAATTTTTATATAAAAAATTCTTTTCTTGCATAAAATCATACTCTAAAGTTGGCACAATTGATTCGTATGAAGCATATGTAACAGTATCACCATTTAAAACCCATTCTTCTTTAGTTATATTATAATTTCTAAACTTACCAGCGTGATTATATATTCCTTTAAATAATCTTCTATGAATATTTAATAATTCTATATAATTAAAATTAAAAGATTTTTCATTCAATATTTCAGCAATTCTTACAGAAACTTTATCGGCTTCTTCGCTATCATCATTATTTTTTACTTTATAATATTGATTTATTCGATATTTTACTTCATCTAAATCTATTTTGCCTTCAATATGTTCTTTAGCATTTTCAATCAAATATTTTGAAGGTTTTAAGCCATCAACTTCTTGTAATCCAATGGCAGTTTCCCAAGTTTTAGTTTTTTCTATTTTATTAGGTTCACCTTGTTTTATATATTCCGAAAATTCTAAATTCCAATTTTTTTCCATATTTATACTCCTAACTATATTTATTATACTACATTCTATTAAGAAAAACAATTTTTTAAAGTGCAAAAATTGCACTTTAGATTTGCACTTAAAAAAAACTGCAATTAAGCAGCTTTATCTTGATTAAGTCCATATTTACGATTGAATTTTTCAACTCTACCTGTTTTTGTTACAGTTCCTTGTTTACCTGTAAAGAATGGATGACATTTATCACAAACTTCAATATGTAATTCTTTTTTATTAGATTTTACTGTAAAAGTATTACCACAAGCACAAGTAACTTTAGTTTCCATATATTCTGGATGAATACCTTTTTTCATAATCTATCTCCTTCCGCCATGACTAAAACAAGTCATAGAAATTTAATGCTCCTATATTATAGCAAATAAAAATAATAAAAATCAAGCATTTTTACTATTTTTTTCGTTAAATATGTCAATAATTTTATTAGCAATTAACTTATAACCATCTTTATTAGGAAAATAACTATTTGGATTATCAAAATAAGTAGAATTATTAAAATCATTATATATATCTAAATAAGTTATTTTGTAATTATCACATATTTTTTTCAATTGTTCATTAGCATAGATAAAAAACTCATCTAGTTCACTTTCTTTTAAACAATTATAAATGCCTATATATATTATATCTTCTTTAGAATAAGTCCTTAATAACTTAAATAAGTTTTCTAAATCAATTACTACTTCTTCAAATTTAGTATATAAATCGTTAACACTAAAATCATTATTAAATGTTATATTACTAAATAAATCATTCATACCTACTGACAAAGTTATAAAATCGGCTTTAATTAAAATATTTTGAATTGTTTTATCATTTATTTTGATATTATCTTCAATATCTTTAATAAAATCGATACTTCTTTTATTATTATTAGCATAACTTACATATTTTTTTATACTTAAATTATCTTTGATATAATCAGCATAACCATAATCTTTAGCATTATATGAATTAACGCCATTGGCTAAACTATCACCTATTGAAAAATAATATGTATCTTTATTTTTAAAACCTAAATAAATTAAAAAAACAGACAATAAAACAACAATTATAGTTAATATTTTTTTCATTTTATTCCTCCAATAAAAAAGTAGATTACTCTACTTAATTATATTATTTATTAACTATTTTATTCATCAACCAATGTAATATCAGCACCAACATTAGTTAATTTTTCTATAATATTTTCATATCCTCTTAAAATATGTTCTACATCTTTAATAACAGTCGTACCACTTGCTTTAAGGCCAGCTAGCACTAAACAAGCTCCGGCTCTTAAATCAGTTGCAATTACCTCTTTACCTATTAAATTTTTAGGACCATTTATATATATTTTTCTTTTATCAATAATTATATCAGCGCCCATTTCATTTAAAAATGGAATATTTTGAAATCTATTTTCATAAATTGTTTCTTCTAAGGTTGAGCTACCATCGCAACCAACTAATAATGTAGTCATTGGTTGTTGTAAATCGGTAGGAAAACCGGGATAACCTAATGTTTTTATATTAGTTTTTTTCATTTTATCTGCTTTAGAAACAATTAAATAATCATCATATATTTCAATAGGAACATTCATTTCTTTTAATTTTGAAGTTAAAGATTCGATATGATCAGGAATAATATTATCAATTTTTAATTTATTTCCCATTAATGCTCCAGCAATAGTATAAGTTCCGGCTTCAATTCTATCAGGTATTACTTCAACAAAACCATCGCCTAATTTAGATACTCCTTTAATAGTTATTTCACTTGTACCAGCACCAGTTATCTTCGCTCCCATATTGTTTAAAAAGGTTGCTACATTGACGATTTCTGGCTCTTTAGCAGCATTTAAAATGGTCGTTACTCCTTTAGCCTTAACGGCTGCTAGCATCGTATTTACTGTTGCCCCAACACTAGGCATATCAAGGCTTACTTCCGCACCGATCAATTCTTCGGCTGTAATAGTAAATTTATTTCCTTCTTCAACTACATTAGCCCCTAAAGCACGATATCCTTTTAAAGTTTGATCAATTGGTCTTGCTCCAATCGAACAACCTCCAGGAAAATACATTTCTACTTTTTTATATTTTCCTAATAAAGCTGACATAAAATAATAAGAAGCTCTCAATTTTTTAGCCTTTGCCTCAGGTATTTCTTTATTTTCTAAATTGGATTGATCAATAATCATTCGATCATTTACTCTAGTTACTTTAGCCCCCAAATATTCTAATATTTCATTTAGAGCGTCGATATCTGATATATTAGGAATATTATCGATCGTAACTATACCATCAGATAAAAGTGATGCTGGAACTAAAGCAACTGCACTATTTTTAGCCCCGCTTATTTTAATTGTCCCTTTTAATTCTTTTCCTCCATTTATTTTAATTTTTTTCATAACTTCCTCCACTATATTTGTATGTAATTAATTAGGCTTTGTTATTACTTCCAAA
>CALVYO010000007.1 GCA_944372275.1 uncultured Bacilli bacterium | reverse complement strand
CGAGCCTCTTTTATATTCCGTGAGTAAAAATATAAAGAAGCAGCCTTCTAATATATTAAGCGAAAGCTAATTGATTTCTGTTTCCAGTTATTTTTAAGTTTGAATGTTTCGTATATCTTACGACTTGCCCTTTAAAAATTATTATTTCCGTCGAAACTAGACGACCCCGTGTGGTATAGATTATACCACAAAATATATTTTTTTTCAAATTGTTTTTAATTCTTTAGCTATTTGTCTTTCAATATCTTTTTTCTTAATAGATTCTCTTTTATCATAGTTCTTTTTACCTTTAGCCAAGCCTATTAATAATTTAGCCTTACTACCTTTAAAATATAATTTAATTGGTACTAAAGTAAAACCTTCTATTTCTAATTTATCTCTTAATTTTAATATTTCTTTTTTATGCATTAATAATTTTCTCGTTCTTGTTTCATCATGATTAAATCTATTACCTTGTTCATATTGACTTATATGCATATTAAGAATAAATATTTCATTATTTTTAATAATCGCATAACTATCTTTTAAATTACATTTACCAAGTCTTATTGATTTAATCTCAGTACCAGTTAAAACTATTCCTGTTTCAAAGGTATCAATAATTTCATAATCAAAATTAACTTTCCTGTTTAGTATCTCCATCTCTTACCACCTCGAAGTCAATTGTTCTTTTTTCTTTATCGGCTGCTATAACTCTTATTCTAATACTATCACCTAATCTAAATCCTCGTTTATCTTTATTACCTCTTATTGTGAATGTTGTTTCATCATAAGTGTAATAATCTCCTTTAATACTATCTAATCTAACTAATCCTTCAATTAAATTAGGTAATTCGACAAACATACCAAAGTTCATAACCGAACTAATAATTCCATCAAATTCTTCTCCTATGTGATCCATCATATATTCTGCTTTTTTCATATCATCAACTGCTCGTTCACATTCGATACTTCTTCTTTCCATATTTGATGTATGTTCTGCTACAAAAGGTAATTCTCTTTCATAAAAATTAATTGTTTCATTATTCATATTATTATCAAATACATAAGTGTGTAATAATCGATGAACAGTAGTATCAGGATATCTTCTAATTGGTGAAGTAAAATGAGTATAACATTTACTTGCAATACCAAAGTGACCTATATTATTAGTATCATATATGGCTTTCTGCATACTTCTTAATAATAAAGAAGATAATAAATGAAATTCTTTTTTATCTTTTAATTGACCTAATATATCTTGCATAGTTTTAGGCGTTAATCTATTTAAATCGGCTTTAACTTTATAACCTAAAATATTTAAAAATCTCATAAAATTACTTATTTTTTCTTCACTAGGTTCGCCGTGAATACGATAGATGAATGGTAATTCCATATAATAGATATGAGTCGCTACTGTTTCGTTAGCAGCAATCATAAAGTCTTCGATTAGTTTTTCTCCCTCACCACGATATCTTAATGTTACATCAACTGCTTTTCCTTTATCATCGACAATTATTTTAGATTCATCGATATCAAAATCAATATAACCTCTTTTTTCTTTATTTTTACGAAGAATGTGTGCTAGTTCTAACATTAATCTTAGTTTTTCTTCATATTCTTCATATCCTTCAGGTACTATATTTTCTTCTAATATTTTATTAACATTTTTATAAGTCATTTGTTTTCTAGATCTAATAACTGTTTGTAATATATCATAATCTACTACATTACCATTTTTATCTATTTCCATAATACAAGATAACGCTAATCTATCGACATTTGGATTTAATGAACAAATACCATTAGATAGTTTATGCGGTAACATTGGTATTACGCGATCTGCTAAATAAACACTAGTTCCCCTATCAAATGCTTCACTATCTAATGATGTGTTAGGTCTTACATAATAACTTACATCTGCTATATGAACACCTAATTTATAATTATCATTGACTTTTTCAATTGATATAGCATCATCGATATCTTTAGTATCATCGCCATCAATTGTAAATATCATTTCATTTCTTAAATCAGTTCGATTAACTAAATCTTTTTCTAAAACTTCATCAGGTAAATTATTTACTTCTTCCATAGTTTTATCGCTAAAAGTATCAGGAATTCCCATTTCGTTAGTAATCGATAATATATCAACTCCTGGATCATTTTTATGACCTAATATTTTTATAACTTCGCCTTTATAGTTATTATCTTTTAATTTATTAGTTATTTTAACTAAAACTTTATGACCTGGCATAGCGCCCATAGTTTTATCTAATTTAACAGTAATTTTAACTCTTTCATCATCCAAATCAACATAAGATTCATTTTTTTCTAAATAAACTTCTCCAACCATTTGTTTAAATTTACGATCGACGATTTTGACGATTCTTCCTTCTAAATCGATACCTTTTGGGGAAATAATTTCTACTACTACTCTATCGCCATGAATCGCGCCATTCATATTAGTAGGTGCGATAAATACATCATCATCGCCATCGATATCAACAAAACCATAACCTTTTTTATTGGCTATCATCGTTCCTAGTTTTAAATGACTATTAGTAAATAATAAATAGTTATTTTTTTTCGTACGATATATTTTTAAACTATCTTCCATTTCATTTAATGTTTTTAATAATTGTTTTAATTCATCTACTGAATCAAATCCTAAACCATCATTTATTTCTTCAACTGATAAAGCTTTATCAGTATTTTTTAACAGTTCTATAATTCTTTCTTCCATATAAACCTCCTACAAATTGTCAATTAAAAATCTAACTAGTAATTTTTTATTCTTATATTCAAAAATAAAACTCAATATAAATAGTATATTTCCAAATAATGCTACAATAATATCTTTCATCGTATCATAAACACCAGTTGCTCTTCTTTGCATATCGGAATTAAATATGCTATCGATTGTGAATTCACATACTTCCCATAATCCGGAACTTGCTAAAGAAAAGATAAAAATAAACAAACAGATAAATATCATATTATCATATTTTTTAAATTTTTTAAGTATCATAATAGCTAATAGACTAGATAAAAATCCCCATATAAAATGCGCAAAATTATCATACCAATAAACTGTTTTATATAAATGCAGTTGAAAGCCCAAAAATAAAGCAATAAAACCGAATATTAAATATAAAAATGTAATTATTGGCTTTACTTTTAAAATAAATGGTATTATTATATACAAACTAAATAATAATAGTGTGATATCTTTATATATGATTGAAAATAAAAGCGAAATAAAACAAAATACAAATGAAATTAATATATTTATTTTATTCAACATCGATTTTCTCCATTTCTACTTGATTAATTGAATTAAATCTTTTAGTTATTTTATCAGTCGTCGTGTGGATTTCTTTTACATCTTTACTTACTGTTTCAATACTACGATATAATTTATCCCATCTTTCTTTATATCTACTAAATTCATTACTTAATAATTTTAATTCGTTATGAATAACTGTCGTATATTTATCGCGTTCCATATTTTTGATTATTACTTGAATAGTAGTTAAAGTACTAATTAGAGTAGTTGGACTAGTAATCCAAACTCTTTTTTTATAAGCATATTCGATAATATCAGGATGATGAGCATTAACTTCCGCAAAGATTGCTTCAGCAGGTAAAAATAATATTGCTTGATCTGATGTAATACCATCAATTATATATTTACTTGCTATGGCATCGATATGTTTTTTCATATCGGTTCTAAATAGTTTTTCTGCTTGTTCTCTAATACTTATTTCATTTTTTCTATCGGTCATCATCTGATAATGTTCTAAAGGAAATTTCGAATCGATTGCAATTGTGCCTAAAGGTTGAGGTGCAAATAAAACACAGTCGGCTATTGTATCGTTATTAAATTTATATTGCATTTGATATATTTTATCGTTATCCCCAAATATATTATACATAATATTTTTTAAATTAACTTCACCAAATATTCCTCTAGTTTTTTTATCAGTTAAAATACTTTGTAAAGATATAATATCACTTGATAAATTATCTATTTTCTTTTGAGCTTCATCTATCTTAGATAATCTTTCTAAAACATTAGTAAAAGTTTTATTAGTTTTTTCAAAATTTTCGTCTAATCGTTCATTAACTTTATTATTGATTAAAGTTAATTTGTTGTCTAATTTATCATTTAATTTATCAAAATCATTAGTTAAGTCACGACTAAATGAAGTTTTAAAATCACTAACTTCTTTTACAACATTAGTTTCTAATTTTCCTAATCTTTCGGTTATATTTGATTCATTAATATTTTTTGATAAAGATAAAATACAAATTATCAAAATAACCATTAATAAAATAATTATTATATATTCCATACAATCACCATTTTAATTATACCATATTTTATAAAAAAAAGTCTTATATTTCTATAAAACTTATTTTTCTAATAACCATCCTTCATAACCTTCTAAAATATTATATACTTTATACCCTTTTAAGGCTAAATTATTACAAACTTTTATACTGTTTTTACCATATTGGCAATATATATAATATTCTTCATTTTTATTTAAATATTTCTCTGGTTCTTTTAGCAATAATATATATGGTATATTAATTGCATTATTTATATGGTTATCATTATATTTTTCAATACTTCTAATATCAATAATGTTAATATTACTTTTTTTTAATACTTCCTTTATTGAAATATTTAATGCCATATAACCACCCTAATACATTATATGTACTAAATATTATTTAATAAAGGTAATTAAACTATTCTTCATCATTAAAGAAATCATCAAAGAATTCATCATCTGTAACGCCATTGATTACTTTATTTTCTTCTTCTTTCAATTTTATTTCAGGTAATGGTTCAGATTTGATATCTTGTTTAAATTCTGGAACTGGTTTAGTTTCTATTTTATTTACTGGTTTAATATCTTCTACTTTGTCAGTAACAACTTTATTTTCAATAGGTGAAACTGGTTTATTATCAATAGGAGTTACTTTATTTTGCTCTAATTTAGCTGCATTTTCTTGTTTTTCTTGTTCTTCCAATTCTGCAATTTTCGCATCAATTCGTTTAACTAAAGAATCGATATCAAAAGAATCATTTTTTGGTAATGGTCTCTGTTCAGGTCGTGGTATATTAGGAATTTCTCCACCTGCTGAACTCATTGGATTAAATGAATTCATCATTTCATTTAATTTTGATTCTCTTTTTTTATCAACATATGCCTTTATATCAAACATTTTAATTTCTTGTTTTTCTCTTTCTGGATAAGTAGCCTTAGGATAAGTTTTACCCCAACCACCTTCTTTTTGAATTTTCCAGTCTGGAACAACTTTAGTTTTAAAAGGCATTGATCTAATTCTTAATACAATTATTGTATTTTCTGGTAATCTTTGTAAATCACTAACGGTTACTAAAGGTGTACTTGCTGTTTTATCTTTTTCTTTTGATTTAACTTCGCCACATAATTTACTAATTTCCTCTAATGACGCTAATTCACTACTTATCAAATATACAATATTACCACAGTTACCTTTTATTGTTTCACCATTTTCTTTACCATATACTTGATATAATTGCGCAAAGTTTTGAATGATAAAAGTGAATCTGATATTTCTACTTCTCGCTGCTGTAACCATTGTTGTAACATCTTTTAATGGTGGCATATTAGCAAACTCATCTAATATAAAATTAGTTTTAAATGGTAATTTACCACCTGATTCTTGAGCGACATCAATTAATGTTTCATAACATTGTTTAATAAATATTGTAACTAATGAATGATATGTTTTCTTTTCATCTTGAATAACTAAGAATACTGCTGTTTTTTTACGACCTATATCTTTTAAATCAAAATCACTGTGACTTAACATTTCAGATAGATTTTCTCTTGAAGAAAATAATTTAATTTTTTGTTTAAATACTGATAAAATACTACTTTTTGTATCGTTAGGAGCCATAATAGTTGAAGAAACATTTATATAAGCAGGACTTGCCTTATCTTTATATCCAAAATATTCTTTTATATAAGTGGTATTACCTATTTTTTCCTCTCCAACTGTTGTCATTAAATTAATTGTATTTAAGTTTATTTCTTCCTCTTTAGCATCTTCAAATAAGGCTAAAGCCAATCCCGTAAAATAGTCTGCTGAAGTTTTTTCCCAGAACGGATCTTGACTTTGAGCTTTATCATCATAAAGAATATTCATAGCTAAATCGTCTAATAACTCATTTGCTTTGTCTTTATTACCATTTTTATATAATTGATATGGTAAACCTAGTGGGTTCCACGCACTACCTTTTTGGGGATCACGAAAATTTAATAATACGATATTATAGCCTTTATCTCTTAACATTTCCGCATTATTTTCATAAATTTCGCCTTTTGGATCGGTGATAATCATTGATTCACCTTTTTTAGCCAATATTCTAACCATTGGTTGAACCATTGTCTGTGTTTTACCAGCACCAGTAGAACCTAAGATAAGGTTGTGGTATTCGCCACCATCGACCCATATTTCTTTACCATTATTTATTAAAGGAATACCGGCATATTCACTAGTCTCTTGATTAGGTAAAACTTTATATATTTTATCTTGTTTTTTAAATTCTTTTTCTTCTGCCCATCTTGAGTATCCTTTTTCTTCTTTAGCGCCAGTACTAAAACCCAAACCTTTTTCTCTTTCAAAAAAGTAAGAAGAAACACTAGTAAAAATAAATACTAAAGCAAAGAAATAACCTACTATAGTTGGCCATATATATTCTCCAGTAAAAGCAGGTAATGGATTTAGTCCATGAAAACTAGCATCAGTAGCAAAACTTGATATATTAAGTACTGCAATAGCTACAAAATATAATAAAACTACTGCAAATATAGCAAATATTAAATAATCTTTAGCTGTTGCTTTAAATTTTAATTTCATTAAGTTCACCTCTTAATCATATATAAGTATATCACATTATTAATTAAATTTCATTATTTTTTTTACCAATAACAACAATAATAACTATGACAATAGCAATTATTACAAATAATCCACCAAATATAGAAATAGTCAACAAATTATCAATTATAAAATTAAATATTTTTTCAAAAAAATTTAGTTCTCGTAATTCACCAAATTTTACATAAATTTGTTTATCTTTTGCGTTTTCATCATTTATATTCCATATAAGTTTATTATTTTTTAATTCATCAGCATTACTTTCAATAATTTCGTGATTAGAAGTAATAATTATTTCAACGCTATCAACTTCATTGTAATCAACAAACATGCACTTAAAGCCTTTACTTGTTGATAAAATATAATCATTATTATTAGTAACAAAACTGAAAGCATCAAAACAACTATTAATGTAAAGAGCATGCCTAAATTCATCAAAATTATATGTATATTCATACTCAGCAGTAAAATAAGAGTTTCCATCATTATATTTTGTTTTATATAGTTTTTGAGTTGAATTATCAAAAATTGAAAAGGCGGTATATTTTTTTAAATCATTAATTTGTCTCTCATTTTCATTACTTATTTTTACATTTATTTTTTCAATTAAATTATCACCATTAAAATTTAATTCGTACTTTATTTGGCAACCAGTTAATAAAACAACAAATAATATTAAAATAATTTTTTTAATCACTTGATCCACCCTTACCTAATATATAAACATATCCATTAAAAGTATATCCTGTGCCGTAACTTTGTAATTGTTCAAAAGTTTTCGTTGTTGTACTAATAACTACATTGTCCCAATTTGAAGCACCATGTGCTCCTGCTCTATTCCACCCTTCTGACATAACAACAGTTCTATTTTCGTAATCAACACTTTCTATTATTGCAACGTGTCCATAATTATGTCTAGCACCTGCGTCCGTATCACTAGTCCAAGATATTATAGAACCAGGCATTGGCATATTTCTATCAGTACTTTTTTCAAATATATCTAATGACGGATAATCAAACCATCCTTCACCGTTTGCTCTAACAGACATTATAGCATTCAATGCAATAGATTTGGTTAAATCGTCCATATCAGAAGATAAAATTATTTCTAATGCTCGAGATTTTGCATACCAAACACATTGTCCTAAATTACTAGCATTACTATCATATATTTTTGATAAATCAAATTGTTGTCCCCCAATTGAAACAATTCCTAAAGATGCATAATATTCCGATCTTTCCTTTAATTCTTCAACACTTGAAGGTAAAGTTGAAGAACTTTCAAATCCACCAAATATAGTATTCATTCCTACTATTTCTACACCATCAGAATAGAAAAATTTTAATATTTCATCATAAGTAGAACCATTATCTGCCATTTCATATGAAGCAACTTGACTCATACCTCGACCATGTCCTCCATAAATCATATAATAATATTCTGGGCTTAAATAAACTTTATGAGTTTCGCCATTAGGCTTTTTTGTATAAATAACATACCTTTTTCCATTTTCTTCACCGTAAGTACAATCCGAATCATTATAGCAATATGAATCATATTCTGAAGAAAATATTTCATCATCATAGACCAATACCAATCCTTCAGTTGCTTCAGTTGCTTCCCTAGCATAATCTTTAATATCTTCACTAAATACTTGATCACTTTGACTACTTTCAATTGCTTGCGAACAATTTTGTGTCCTACTTAAAGTATATGTTCTAACAGCAATAGCCTGGGCTTTATATGCTTCCATATTTTGTCCCCCCCACGCTTCGCCACTTACTACACCAGCAACATAATCCTCTAAATCATATGTTCCTATAACACTACCATCAGGATCTACTACAGTAACACCCGAGCAATATGCATAAACTTTACCAAAAGAACCATGCTCATCAAAATTTTCATAAAATGAAACTCTTAAAAATATTTCTTCAACAGCACGATCTATTTTTCCTTGTGTATCTTCATTTTGTTTATTATCATAATAAAATTTAAGCATAAATTCATTTTCTAAATATTCTCGATATCTTTCAATATCTAATTTATATTTTTCTTCATAATCAATTACTAATACTTCACTTTTTTCACCTGTTTCAGGATCAGTAACAGTCTCATAAACATCTTCTGGGCAAACGTAATTAATATCATCATAATTTTTACCATCACTACCTTTGCACATATGTTTATCATTAGGTGCTGCATATTCAGAACCATTTTCATAGCAACAATAACTAACCATTTTAGTTGCTAGTAAATTAACTTTTTTTCCACTTTTTTTAAAATTAACATAATTAGATGGCAATAAAGTATCAATACTAGTTGCATTATCATCATCACCAGCAGTTGTTAAAAAAGGATCAGCATAAGTAAGCGTTGCAGTTATTAAATTAGTATTTAATGTAACTTTGTAATCATCTTTATATTCTTCATATACTTCATCAATTTTTTCATAGAAATCATTTTGTTCTTTTTCTTCACATTCATCATCAGTACACCATCCTCTAAATGTTAATAAATTCCCGATTTTTTCACCAATCGATGATAACGAACCAGTAACATTTCCCATTATTTTATTAATGTAAATTAAGGGAGCAATACTCAAACTTATTATAGCAACTAAAATTATTACTAACAAACATCCATTAATACCAAAAGTTCCTGCAGTAAAAAAACTAATGATTTTTTTAGCCAAATCAGCCCCAAAACTACCAGAACCATCTATATTTTCCTCTTGCTCTTTATCTTTCTTGAAAAAATTAAATAATGATGGTTTCAATGGATTTTGCAATTTTTTTGAAGTTTCATTTAGTGCAGTTTGTCCAAGTTTAGTTTTTGATAATTGTTCAACTGCTATTCCACCAACTGGACCAACAGCAGCATCTGCTGCCTTTTTAGCGCCTTCTTTTATGATTTTTTGTTTGGCCTGATTAATCTTATTATTTCTATTTAAATTATTTTGTTGTAATTTATTTCCTTGATTTGTTTGATTACTAGGATACGATTTTTGTTCTTGAAAATTATTCCTTTTATTAAAATCTTCTAATTGATTATCATTATTATTTAAAATTTTATTTTGTGAAGGCAATGGTTGTTGAACATAATTTTGCTGAAAAGATTTTTCATTTGGTGATGCTGAAAAATTTCCTTTTTGAGGAAATTCTTCTTTTTTATCTTTATTATTCATAAACATCACCACCACTTAATATTATAATCCGCCTCCGCTACCAAAAGAATCTAATTCTTGTTCTGTAGCGATTATATTTATTCTCATACGTCTACTACCACATACAAATAAGGCTTCTCCTTGATTGTATTTTTTTATACTTTCTTTTTCATTATCATTTAAATCAATTAATTTAGATAAATCTTCAACTGCTTGTTTTTTTAATCCCATAACTAAATAATATGAAGCATTATCAAAAATTGCTTTACCTTGAGTTATAACAGAAGGATCACTAAAATCTGATGGTTGTTGAGTTATTATGATAGTACCGGTATTGTATTTTCTAGCACGTCTTTGAATTTGACCTAAGAAATCTGCACCTAAAATGTTACTACCAGATATTAATACGTGTGCTTCATCAACAGTTAACACTGTATTAACACTTGAATCCAATGTCAAACTCCAAGCATATTTTAAAATATTAAAAAATAACGCATTTCTAATATTTTTGTCACTATTCATTAATTCTTTAATATTGAAAACAATAAAATTGCTTTTTGGCTGAATTGTAGTGTGACCATCAAAATAATACCTTAATTCTTTAATTAATGGTCTAATCTTCAATTCTAATTTTTCTAAAATATCTTTTTCATGTGTCTTTTCAGGAATTGATAACAATTTTCCTTTAATTGTTGCATATACATCTTTAAATGTTGGATAATCTTTAGAAGTTAATTTAGAAAAATCAGTTGTAAAATCAATGCCAAATCTTCGATATGTTTCTTGAACAATTTCACTAAAAATATTTATAACATCTTCATCAGTACTAGGGTCATAATATTTAAGAAACGCTTTTATTGATTGTAAAGTTCTTGTCAAAACAGTGTAACCTAAACCTTGCTTAATTTCATCATCGTCAGCATCCATTATTATTTCTAATGGATTTACCATTCCGAATTCTCCACCTTTGCCTAAATCAATGAAATCACCGCCATATAATTTGGCCATATCTTCAAATTCACCTTCAGGATCAATGATTACTAATTGAATATCATTTCTAATATGCGTTCTTATTAACAATTTCGCTGCTGTAGATTTACCAGAACCTGAAGTACCTAAAATAATAATATTTGCATTATTTCTATTATGCTCTTTCTTTATTTGATACAAAAATTGATTAAATAAGATTACACCTCCAGAAAAATCCACACCTAATAAACATGATAATCCTGGATCTTTAATACTGTCAAATATAAATGGAAACATTGCTGCTATAGTAGGCGCTGGTATCGGTGTTCCAATTCTATTTTCAATCGATTGATTAGGAAAAATAGGTATTATTGACTTCAAAACTTTTTCTTGTTCAAATCGTAATGGAAAAGCTTTTAGTTCCATGGCTTCCAAATAACTTTTTACCTGCATTTTTTTTGCTATTAATTCTTCTTCTGAATTAGCAGTTATCATAACGTGCATCTGAAAATCAAATATTTTAGACTGTGTACTAGCTAATTGCGAAATGAAATATTCTAATGATTCATAATCTTGCCTAATTCTTTCTTGTATAGTTCGATCGTTTTCTTCTTGATATCTTACTTTTAAATCGGCTATTTCTTTATTTAACATTCTTTGAATGACACTGAATGGTAAAGGAATATGTTTTATAACAACTTTTACACCAGACATACTTGTTAAATTAGCCAAATACCCTGGTGAAATAAATTTTGGATAAGAAATTACTGTTAAAATTGTTGCATGTTTATCACTAATAATAAAATCACTTGATCTAAACTCCAAACCTTTAGGAGCAATTTGACTTTTAATATCCATTATCCTAACACCGTCCCAAAAGTAGTAGTAGTACCGCCATTTAAAAAGTTATCCAAAATCATTCTTAAATCATCATTAGTTGTCTGATAAGCAATCAATCCTGCACCTGCAAAAGTATTGATTAAATTCCTTATTCTTTTTTGAATTAATTCATCTTTCTTTTCTCTAAATAGTAAAAAATACTCAGTATCAACTATATTATTATTCATAAACATATTTCCTTTATTAATATCTTCCATTATCAATTTTCTTTTAACTGGATTACTAACATTATTATATAACAATTCTAATTGTGATAAATAAACATTTATATCAACAGGTCTATCAGCAGCGATTATCCAAAATTCATAATCAATCGTATTATAGACAGTTCGCAAATTTGAAATAATACTATCTTGTGTTAATTGATCTAAAATAAAAATATTTCTAGGCATTATTTTAACACCAGTAACTTTCAATCCATTATCTAATATTATATATCCATTTTTTATTTCTTTTACCGGTATATCATCATTTGTATACCTATTTCTTTTTTTCTTCGCCATGTGGTACACACCAACCTTTCCACTTAAATTTTCTTTGATTTGTGTAAAAACTTATAGCTGAACCAATCAAAGTTCTCATATTATAGTAATTTGGAACTGGGAGCACTAAAAATCCTGTTATTAATGCTGGAAGAAGTGCAATAATTGATATTGCAAATTCTTCCAATGGTAATGTCATTAATAATATCAAAGTTAGTCCAACACCACATCCAAATAAAATCAAATCAAATTTTGTAAATAATCCTAATATCAACATTGATTTTTTTGCATTTGCTGGTATCAAAAAATTATTCATTTATATCACCCCTTTTATAAATATTTATTTATTCCTTTTTCCTTTAATTCACTAACAGTTTTTTTCACATCAGCAGCTGGAGATGGGTCAACACCATAAAAGCTTTGTCTTTGTTGTTTTTCTTTTGATAAATTTTCAATATCTTTTTGAACATCTGATAAAGCTTTACGTATTTTTGCTTCATATTGTGAAAAATTCTGATAATTTTCAATATCTTTAACAATTGATTCATTAGTTGCCAATTTTTCCTGAGACAATTTCAAATTACTTTCTTCTGAAATAAGTTCGCTATTTAATCTATTTAGTTCTGATTTGCTTTTAGTTCTACCAATTTGTGATTTTAATTGAGCTATTTTATTTTGTGAAGTGGTAACAGCATTAGATAACGATGCTATTTTGTTTTTTGCATCATTAGATTGTGATGTTAAATCACCATTTATATCAACGCCATTTTTAACAAGATTACTAGCAGATTCAGAGCTTTGATGGGCAGCAACATTTAATTCTCTATCTAATTGATTTTTTATGTCATATGCTTGTTTCAAAGGTTCCTTAATCTGTTCTACTGCAGCTTCTCCTCCAGGTTTAAATTGGAAATTTAAAAAGTCTTTTCCCATTAATTTTTTATATGCGCTATTTGCTCCTGACATGAATCCACCTTTACCATCACCAGCCCATGTTGATGCTTTATATCCACCTACAAATCCTAGTGCTGCTCCCAACAATGGATTACCTACCCTAGAACCAGCTCTTACTCCTGCTACAGTTCCTCCTGCTGTACTACTTATTTTTTCAACACCAGGAACTTCTTTCATTTTTTTCAATGGGTTAAGAGTAAACTTACCATCCATCTTAAATCCAGTTAATTCTTCAATTAATTTAGGTAATTGTTTAGCAAATAACAATGATCCTAAAATTATAAATACTTTTACAAAGGCATTGACATCAGCAACTTGATCTGTAACTGCATCTTCCATATTCAAATCAATTAATTGTGTTATTATGAACACTGCGAAATAAATTCCTAATAATCTAATAAATAAATCTAAATAAGTGTTAACGCATGTTTTAACCCATTTGTCAAACATATCTTTTCCTTTTTTTGGATCTATCCTAGATATTATTGGAACTGGGGCTAACATACGCAAAAATCCAAGTTTAACACTTCTCACTGCAATATCAAAACAAAAAACTATCAACAGTAATACGATTGCTCCACCTGCTAAAGTTGAAATAATTGGTATATATTCCATGACATATTGTTCATCATTAGTTTTCATAAATAATAAATCATAATCCATATAAACACTAACACTAGAAGAATTATGTGCAGATTCTAATATTTTTTTTAAGTTTTCAAAACCTTCTGTTCTTAATGCTTTTTCACAGCCACTTTCATTTGTAAAAACTTGATTCCCATCGCTTATACAATCAGAATATTTTCCAGTATTTTTTACATGATAAAATGCTTTTAAAGTCTCATAAGCCATTATATCTCCTGGTTTATTACTTGTATCAATATTAACGCCATTTACAGAAAAAATCTTTCCAACAATATTATCATTTAAAATAATTCTTTGGACATCCATTGCTTGTTTAAAAATCCAAGGTACAAGCAACAATAATGCCAAAGTAATCATTATATTGCTAATTAATTTACTAAAGCCTTTACTTTTATCTAAAAATGCATCAGGATCTACTATGTATGTAAAAATTGAAAAAGATACTTTAAATAACATAAAAACACCTAATAAAGCATAAACTTTATTGGCAAATAATTTAAAAATATCATCAGTAAAAATAGATGTTTGCGCTATATCAATTAATAATCCGTAAACTGTTGATATAAAATTATATAAAATTCCATCTAACCAAAACGATAAAAACCTTGCTATTATTTCAATATATTCCATACAATCTCCCACCTCTAGTTAAGTAATTATCAATGATAATTATATCATAAAAAAAAAAGATAATAAATAGATTTTAATTATCTTTTTTAAATTGTTGTAGTATAATTCCCATACCAAACATCACGACTATTGCACTTATTAAAACACCTATATAAGGAATTATAGATAAAATACTTACAATACTAATACCTATCAATCCAGTTAAATAAATATTTTCCTCTTTTTTAATGAATTTTTTCCAAATTAAATTTCCAATTAAATATGAAGTAAATATACTAGATAACCATATTGCTATAATATATAAAATTAGTATTAAAATAGCAAGAGGCATACAAAAAATTAATGTTAATAACATAAGGAATATTGTTGGTATTAGTATAAGTGATAAAGTCCCAAATCCAAATAATGAAAAAACATTTAAAATAGTAATTTTTTCATTTTTCTTATCAATTCGTTTAAATAATTGTGGAACTAATAAAGCAAAAGCTAAAAATAATACTAATTTTCCACCATAATCAACGATAAAATTCCATAACTTATCTTGAAATGTTACATCTGCTACTAATTTTTCAGTTTTATTAGTCTTATTAACTTCACCATTAATTGCTATGATAGCATCTTCATTATAAGATAAAGTTCCATCTATTTTGCCATCAACAGTTATTTCGGTAGCTTTTACTTCAGCATTGCCACTTATTTCACCATTTATTTTAACGTTCATGCCATAAATTCTAACATCTCTATTGATTTTACCATTAATTGTTATGTCACTACCAAATATAATTAAATCACGAGAAACAACAACATCTTCATCAAATATAATTATATTACCAAAAATAAACCCATCATTATTAATAATTCCTTTAACATTAACATTGTTACCAAGAATAATAGAATAATCACTTTCACCGTTAAAATTGACATTATTTCCGAATAACATATCTATTCCTTCGACGATGTTATCAGATGTTACATTGTTACCAAAAATAATTGAACTGCCAACAACTTCTTTTGTATCTTCAACATCTTCTTCAGCTATAAAATTTAAACCATCGGCTTTTATAATTATAGGAATACTTAACAAACATACTATTAAAAAAATTAATTTTTTCATTCTATCACCACTATCATAATACCATTTTATGATGAAAAAGTCAAAAATAATAGTAAAAAAATTAAAAAATTGGTATAATATAAATGGTGATGATATGGAACTATTATTATTATGTATAAAAATTTTTTTTGCCAGGATACTTGATGTGTCATTAGGAACTTTAAGAACTGTTATTACGGTAAAAGGTAAATCTTTATATGCAAGTTTAGTCGGTTTTATTGAAATTTTTGTATGGTTTTTAATTGTTAAAGAAGCATTAAATACTAATGAAACAAGTATTTGGATTGCTGTAGCTTATTCATTAGGGTTTGCAACCGGTACTTTTATTGGTAGCATTTTATCTCAAAAACTTATCACTGGTAATTTAAGCGTCCAAATTATTACTGATAAAGCTTATCCTGATATGGTAAACACGTTAAGAAACGAAGGGTATGGTGTTACAGTAATGGACGTTGAAGGTAAAAATACCGAGGAAGAAAAATATATGTTATTTATTGAAATAAATAATAAAAGTTTAAATCATTTACAACATTTAGTAAAAAAAATAGATAATGATGCTTTTATAGTTGTAAATGAAACAAAATATGTTCAAAATGGTTATATTGATGTTATAAAAAAATAACTTTGACTTAAGTCAAAGTTATTTTATTCTTCATGAATTTTTTCAATTATATCTTCTATTTTTTTACCATATTCAATTGATTCATCATAAACAAATTCTAATTCTGGTGTATGCCTAATATCAATTCTATCAGCTAATTCTTTTCTAATAAATCCTGAAGCTTCATTTAAGGCTTTCATTGTAGATTCTCTTTTTGTATCATCTAATACTGTAACGTATATTTTAGCATAACTTAAATCACTACTTAATTTGCAATCTGTAACAGTTACAAATTTTATGTCGCTATCTTTTACTTCATAAGCTAAAATATAACTTATTTCTTTAACTATGTTACTTGCTATTCTATCTATTTTTACACTCATCTTTTTATTTCCACCATTTCATATGCTTCGATAATATCTTTTTCTCTTATATCGTTATAATTTTCAATTGTAATTCCACATTCTAAACCTTTTTTAACTTCTTTAACGGAATCTTTTTCTCTTTGAATTGAATTAATATTACCATCATAAATAACAACACCATCTCTAATTATTCTTGCTTTAGAATCTCTTTTAATAACGCCATCAGTAACATAAGATCCGGCAATCGTTCCAACTTTTGAAAATTTAAATATTTTTCTAACTTCGGCTGTACCTATTACTTGTTCTTCATAAATTGGTTCAAGCATACCTTTCATCGCTGCTTCCATTTCTTCGACTGCCTTATAAATAATATTATATAATCTTATTTCAACACCTTGTTCTTTTGCATAATCTTTTAATTTACTATCTGGTCTTACATTAAAACCAATTACGATAGCATTAGATGCTTTAGCTAAAACAATATCACTTTCTTTAATTGCACCAACACTACTTCTAATAACATTTACTTTAACGCCTTCAACATCTAGTTTTTCTAAGGAATTTTTAACAGCTTCACTACTACCATTTACATCGGCTTTAATAATGACATTGATTTCTTTTTTACCTTCTTGAATTTTATTGAATAAATCTTCTAAAGTTACTGCTTTACTTGGTGTCATATCTTTTTGTTTAGCCATTTCTTGTCTTTTTAAAGCAATGTTTCTAGCTTCTTTTTCTGATTCAAATGCCATAAATTTATCACCTGCTTTTGGTACTTCATTAATTCCTGTTATTTCAACTGGTTGCGATAATTTAGTTGATGTTAAATTCATTCCTTTATCATCTTTTAAGGTTCTTATTTTACCATAAGCGTGACCAACAACAATAGGATCACCTAATCTTAATGTTCCATTTTGAACTAATACTGTTACAATAGGACCTAAATGTTTATCTAGTCTTGATTCAACGACGGTACCAACCGCATAACGATTAGGATTTGCTTTATATTCGTTCATTTCAGCTACTAATAAAATACTATCTAATAATTCATCGATTCCTTTACCTGATTTAGCTGATATTTCACTAACTATAACATCTCCACCCCAAGATTCAGGAGTTAATCCATGTTCAGTTAATTGTGTCATAACTCGTTCAACATTTGCTTCTGGTTTATCAATTTTATTGATTGCTACAATAATTGGTACATTAGCGGCTTTAGCGTGGTCGATTACCTCTTCTGTTTGTGGCATAATTCCATCATCTGCAGCAATTATAATTATTACAATATCAGTAATACTAGCCCCTCTTGCACGCATTTCGGTAAATGCTGCGTGACCAGGTGTATCGATAAATGTAATATAATTATCTTTTACTTTAACTTGATAAGCACTAATAGCTTGCGTAATTCCTCCGGCTTCACCACTCGCGACATCAGTTTTTCTAATAACATCTAATAATGTTGTTTTACCGTGGTCAACATGTCCCATAACTGTTACAACTGGTGGTCGTTTAACTAAATCTTCTTCTTTATCGATTATTTCATATTCTTCAAAATTAGTAACATCTAAAGTTTCTTCTCTTTTTAACTCTTTATTATATTCTAGTACTAATATTTCAGCATTTTCAAAACTAATTGCGTTATTAATTGTAGCCATAATACCTAAAGAAAATAATTTTTTTACTAATTCGCTACTATTTACACCTAATTCGTTAGCCAGTTCTCCAACAGTCATATTTTCTTTATATAAAACGACGTTATCATTTGTTGTATTGGTCATTAATTTTGCTTTATTTTTATACATTTCTTTTTTCTTTTGTTGAAAATCTTTTTTAGATGGTTTAATATCTTGTTTTTTCTTTAATTTTTGTTTAGATATTGAATCATCAACTTTAATATTTTTATTTTCGATTATTTCTTCTACTATTTCATCCATATCATCATAATCAGCATTATCTAATATAACGATATCATCTTCACTTAATAAATCATCTTCACTAGTTACATCTATATTAAATTCTTCACATTTTTTTAATATTTCAGCAACACTTTTGTTTACATCATTAGCGTATTCTAATACACTCATCATAATAAACACCTCCTATAATGTTTCTTTTAATTTTTCATAAATTTCATCTTTAACCTCTATTTCCAAAATCTTGTCTAAAACTTTACTTTTTTTAGCTTTTTCAAAAACCATTAAATCTTTTTTCAAATAGGCTCCGCGTCCATTTGCTTTACCTGTTAAGTCAACTATAACTTGTTGTTCAGGAGTTCTAACAACTCTTATTAATTCTTGTTTAGGTAATTTTTCTTTTGTAACAACGCAAGAACGCATTGGTATTTTTTTTACTTTCATTTTATTCACCTACTATATTTATCCCCATTTCTTTAGCTTGGTCAATTGTTTTTATATCTAATTTATATTTAGTTAAACGAGACGCTAGTTTAACATTTAAACCTTTTTTACCAATTGCTAAAGATAAATTATCGTTATCGACTACTACTAAAGCTTCTTGTTTTTTTTCATCAGTTATAAAAACGTGTAGGTTTTTAGCAGGTAATAAAGCATTTTCAATAAATTTTGCTTTATCAGTCGTATAAGCAACGATATCAACTTTTTCTTTGCCTAATTCTTTTAATATATTAGCTATTCTCATTCCTTTTTCACCAATGCAAGAACCAATTGGATCAACATTAGGATTTTCTGAATAAACAGCTATTTTAGATCTAATTCCGGCTTCTCTTGCTACACTATAAACTAGAATAATTCCTTCATTTATTTCAGGTATTTCTAATTCAAACAATCTTTTAATAAATCCAAAATGATTTCTAGATAGTAAAATAAGTGGTCCTTTTCCTGTACTTTCTACTTTAGTTACATACACTTTAATGTTTGATCCCATTTTAATATTTTCACCGGGAATTATTTCTGATTTTGGTAATATACCTTGCGTTCTACCTAAATCAATATAATAATTTCTAACATCTTCCATTGCTACTAAACCAGTTACTAATTCATCTTGTTTATCAGCGAATTGTTCCATAATAATTGTTTTTTCTGCTTCTTTTATTTTTTGAATTACTACTTGTTTAGCAGTGGCAGCAGCAACTCTTCCAAAATCTTTTGGTGTTACTTCTTCTTCGATTGTTTCACCAACTTCAATATTAGGGACTATTTTTCTTGCTTCTTCTAAAGTTATATGAATTCTTTTATCAAATATGTAAGGTTTTTCTACTTCGATAGTAGCACCTTCTTCTTCTGATTCGGTATCTTCTACTTCAATCATAATTGGTTCTCTTGCTTCGTGTTCTTCGTCTAAGACAACTGTTTTAAATGAATATACGTGAATATCGCCAATTTCTCTATCGATAGCAACACGTACATTAGTTAATGATTTGTAATTCTTTTTATAAGCAGATGTCAAGGCTAATTCTAAAGCGTCATAAATATAATCTTCAGATATTCCTTTTTCTTTAACTAATAAATCTAATGCTTTTTTAAATTCTTTTGTGTTCAAATTAATCACGTCCTTTCTCTTTTGAGCAAATGTCAACAATATAACTTTCATCGATAAAATCAATTTTATCTAAAATTGGATCAACTAAATCATTTACTTTAATGCAATCATTAATAGTAATAAATCCTTCTTTATCGATAATAATTCTTAAAAAATTAGTATTGTTTTCTTTGACATATTTTACTTCATCTAAAATATAACCTAACTCAGTAATTGGTTTTTCAATTAATTCTTTGATTTTTTCTTCCATAACTCCTCCAACTATATTAAAGAGTGGGATTATTATGTCCCACTCACTTGCAATAATATTATATCATATTTTTTTTATTTTAAAACATTTTTTTTACTAATCTGCATATATCATATTATTTTCGTCTTTTTTTCTTGTTGTTGCTATTATTAAGTCTGAAAATATTAATCCTAATAAACTATAAATTATTACTAAAGGAATTATATTTATGTCGATGGTAACAGCAACTAATACCCAAAAAAGTAATCTTATTATTCCACTTTTAATATTGCCGATTATAAATTTATTAATTCCAAAAATACCTAAGAAAAATGTTAGTAAGATATACACTGTTTTATCTATTTTTTTATATTTTCCAACATACGATTCATTATTTTTCTGCAAATATTTTATTACAAGTAAATTAGTTATTATGATGCCAATTAATGAAATAACAAATATAATTGCATTTATAACAGTTACTGATAAAACACTTTCATTACTAAAAATTGATTCTGATATTGTTAATGAAACAAATCCAAATAAAAGAAAATCAGTAAGGAGAATTAAACTGCTAGTGCCACATAGTGCAAATAAAATAGGATTAATAATTTTAAGTAATAATTCTTTATTCATAAACATCAACTACTTTCTTTATTCATTATATCATTTTTATTAAAATTAATAAATGTTTTTTCTAAAATATGATATAATGTATTATGGTGATAGTATGAAAAAAGAGAATTTAAAGCAATCGATTATCGGATTGTGTATTGTTATATCTTATTTTATATATAGTTATTTTCAAACAGTTCCTTTAAATTTAATAGGAATTAACTATTATGATTTAAGTCTGTTTGATAAAATTGTTTATTTAATGGTTACTGAACTAATTTATTTATTAATTTTATTTTTTATTTATCGTAAAGAATACATTAAAGATTTTAAAGATTATATTAAAAATTTTAAAAATTATATGCCAAAATATATGGAATATTGGGCTTTAGCATTTTCTTTGATGTTAATAAGTAATTTTATTATAATTACATTATTTCCAAATTCGGTTGCTACTAATCAAGAAGCAATAAATGATATATTAGTTGAAGCACCATTTTATATGATAGTATCCGCCGTTATTTTTGCCCCTTTTTTAGAAGAAACTATTTTTAGATTCAGTTTTAGAAAAATATTTAAAAATGATCTATTTTTTATCATTATATCAGGATTAGTTTTTGGAGGATTACACGTAATAAGTTCTTTTAATAATTTTATTGATTTAAT
>CALVYO010000006.1 GCA_944372275.1 uncultured Bacilli bacterium | reverse complement strand
ATAGATAATTTAAAAAATAATAAGTTAGATGAATATTTAATTGAAAAAGAAATAAATAGTATAAGAGAAAATTTAGAACATTCTATAGAAGATGATTTGTGCTTAAGTGATATATTTAATTCTTTAGTAGAAAAAATAATCGTTAATAAAGATGAAGATAATCCTAAAAAAATAAAATTAGATATTATTTTTAAAACTGGAACAACATTAAAAGCATCCAGTAATAATTTAGGTAAAAAGTATCATTTAGAGGAGTACCTCACAACAAATAACAGCAGTTTCAGCAGCAATTAATGGTGGTAATTTATATACTCCTTATATAGTTAAAAGTTTAAATGAACCCGAAACCAATTCAACTATTGTAGAAAATAAACCTAGTGTAACAAGAAAAGTAATAACTGAAAATACTAGTGCACAAGTAAGGTACGTCTTAGAAAGTGTTGTTGCAAATGGTACAGGAAGAAATGCATATATATCTAATTATCGAGTAGGTGGTAAAACTGGTACTGCTCAAAAAGTAGAAGATGGTAAGTATTTAGTAGGTAATTATATAACATCTTTTATGGGATTTTTACCGGCAGATGATCCGGAAGTGGTAGTTTATATTGCCATTGATAATGCTAAAGGAGTAACGCAATATGGTGGTACAATTGTAGCTCCTATTGCTAAGAATGTTTTAAATGCCGCAATTTCTGCTTTAAATATCGAGCCAAGATATGATGGTATGACTAAAGAATATAATTATGGTGATAAAAGATATTATACAGTTCCTAATGTAATTGGAATGGAAACTAAAGAAGCAGTATCTAATTTAAAAGAATTTAAAGTCGAATTTAGTGGTAGTGGTAATAAAGTAATTCATCAATCGCCAAGTGAAGGAAGTTATTTAGCAGAAGGTGAAGTAATAAGATTAATGTTAGGAGATGAATAATGTTAACAAAAGTTGCTTTTGTAGTAATGTTAAGTTTTATTTTATCCATTGTCTTAGGTTTTTTGATAATTCCATTTTTAAAAAAGAAAAAATTAGATCAAATATTAAATAGATATTTAGAAGAAACTCATAAGAAAAAAAGTGGTACACCGACAATAGGAGGCATAATTTTTATATTACCTACGATATTAATAATTTTATTTTTACTATTATTAAATATCATTGAATTAAATTATAGTTTACTAATCGTACTATTTACGTTTTTAAGCTATAGTTTAATAGGTTTTATAGATGATTATTTAATAATTATTAAAAATAATAATAATGGTTTAAGTGAAAGTTCTAAATTTGTTTTGCAATTGTTTGTAGCAGTTATATTTTTTTACTTATTTATGAAAGCAGGTAATGAACCATTATTATGGATTCATACAATTAATTTAAGGCTAGATATTGGTTGGTTATATGGATTGTTTATACTATTTGTTTTAGTGGCATCTAGTAATGCTGTTAATTTAACTGATGGCTTAGACGGATTAGCAGGTGGTTTATCAATAATTGCTTTTTTAACATTTGGTATTATTGCTTATGATACTGGTTGGTTAGAAGGATATGAAAGTGTTGCTTTATTTTGTTTTGCTTTAGTTGGAAGTATTTTAGGATTTTTAGTATTTAATAGTAATCCTGCTAAAATATTTATGGGTGATACTGGTTCTTTAGCATTGGGAGCAACATTAGGAAGTATTGCCATTGTTACAAGACACGAATTATTGTTAGTTTTAATTGGTATTGTTTTTGTTATTGAAACACTAAGTTGTATCATTCAACGAACATATTATAAATTTACTAAAAAAAGATTATTTTTAATGACACCGATTCATCATTCTTTTGAAAAAAAAGGCTGGGATGAACACGATATAGTAAAACTATTTTGGATAGTTGGATTAATAGCTTCATTACTTGCTTTAACCTTTGGCGTTATAATTTAGTTGAATAATTATTTAAATTATTATAAAATAATAATAGGTGAGAAAATGATTGAAAAATATATTCCTATTATTGATGAAATTGGTTTAAAATATAATTATCCAGATAATATAAAACATTTATTATATGTTATTTTACCAGCCTTTGTTATCAAATATAAAAAAGAACAATTTATTATTGATTGTTTGAATAATATTCCTATAATCATTACTGGTAAGGAAGACCCTAAAATTCAAGCATTATATGTAAGTTATCCTTATTTAGAAGGAACAATCAAAACAAAGAAGGCGATATATTTAAATAGATATAATAATATTCCCTTTTTACAATTATTAGATAATTTAATTCACGAATTAAATCACGCAATAAATTCTTATAAAAATGAAATTATTATCGATAAAGATTATTTTTACTTAAGAACAGGTTTAACTAAAACTAAATATAGCATAAAAGAAAAGAAAATTATCGATAAAAATAAGAGTTATATTTTAGAAGAAATAATTAATTCTAAACAAACAGAAAATATAATAAATATAATTGCTAATATGGAAAGTGATAATGAAACAATAAAAAATACAATATATGCTGTAAAAAATAGTATAAATAATAATTATATATCGCCTGCTTATTTTAGTTTAAAATACTATTGTCAAAAATTATTAGATAACAAAACATTTTTATTAACTTTGGAAAATTTAAGAATCGATGGTAATATCGATGATATTGAAAAGTGGTTTAATGATATTTATGGTGATAATGGTTATCAAGAATTAATTGATACTTTATATGGATTAAAAGAATTACAAACTAAAAAAGGAATATTTATTAAAAATAAAATAAATAAATTATCTATTAAATTAATAAAAATAAGTGATAGATTTAATAAAAATTGTAACTTAAAAGCATGAATTATGCTTTTTTATTTTGAAATAAAAAATCACTTGCAATTTGTAAATTTTTATAATATAATAAATGCCATATCAAAAGCGATTTAGAAAGGAGTATGTTATTGAAAAATGTTTTAAGAGAAGAAGTGAAATATTTATTAAATTTAGATGAGTATAGTAAAAAAAGAGCTTATTTAAAAAAAATTTTAATTCCAGATGAACATAATAATCAGCAAGGATATTTGGTTAGATCACTTTATTTTGATACATTTGATGACCGAGATTTCTATGAAAAAGAAATGGGAATTGAATTAAGAAGAAAAATACGTTTAAGAGTATATGATCCAAAATCAAAATATGCTTATTTAGAAATTAAACAAAAACAAGGAAAATATCAACAAAAAAGAAGTTTAAAATTAGAAAAAAAAGACGCTATTGATATAAGTAAAGGAATATATGAACCTTTACTAAAATATAAAGATACTTTTGCGCTTGAATGTTATGCATATATGAAAGCAAATTTTTATAAGCCAAAAGTAATCGTTGAATATTATCGAGAAGCATTTATTGCTAAAGAAAATAATATTAGAATAACTTTTGATCGTAATATTCGGTCAACAGAATCAAATTTTAATGTTTTTGATGAAAATTTACTTACGTCACCTGTTTTGGATAATTCAAATGTCATATTAGAAGTTAAGTATAACGGATTTTTATTAAGTTATATTAAAGATGCATTAAAAAATAGTGTTAAAACAAACACTTCGGTAAGTAAATATTCTTTATCAAGAAATATTAGTCATAAACCAAGTTTTTAGAAGGAGAGATTTAGATGAAAGATAAATTAATAGAATTACTTGATGTTTCAACTAGAACATTAAGTTTTGAACAAATAGTTTTACATATTATTATTGCTTTAATTTTAGGTTTAGTTATTTATATATCGTATTATTTTTCCCACGAAGGAACAATTTATAGTAAAAAATTTAATATTTCATTAGTAATGTTGACTATATTAACAACTATTGTGATGACAGTCATTGGAAACAATATAGCATTATCATTAGGTATGGTTGGTGCTTTATCAATAGTTCGTTTTAGAACAGCAATTAAAGATTCAAGAGATACAGCATATATTTTTTGGGCAATTGTTGTGGGAATTGCTTGTGGAGTAGGAGATTATTTAGTAGCAGGAGTTGGTTCTTGCGTTGTATTAGTGTTCTTATTAATGTTTGGAAGAATAAGAAATGATAATAGAATATTAATTGTTATTAAATCAAATTTAAGTAATGAAAGAAAAATTGAAGGAATAATATTTGATTATTTTAATGCTAAAGCAAATTTAAGGGTAAAAAATACTGATGAAAAAAATATCGAATTTATTTATGAAATTGCTAAAAAATATTATGATAAAACTTTAACAAACGAAAAAAGTATTATTGAAACATTATATGAATTAAAAAATATTGAATATGTGAATATTGTTACACAAAATGATGAAATAAGTGGTTAAAATGAAAAATAAATTAATTATTTTAGCAATTGTTGCAATCTTATTTTTCTTTTCTGTATTTATTTCAGATAATTTAAATAGTACTAAAATAAACCGTATTCATCAACATTTAATTAGTCAACAACCAATTGAAAAAATAGATTTATCAACTATTAATGCTGATATTTATGGAATAATGACAATTACTAAAGAAAATTTTACAACTCATTTACCAATTGTTGAAATAACTACTAACAATCAAATAATACCTGGATCAAACAGCATTCCAACTAATGAATACATTACCGCCGATTTTAAAGTATACGATAATCAAGAACAATATAATAATTTTAATAATGAGCCCAATATAAGCACCCATGCCCAAATAAGATATCGAGGAAATTCTAGTTTAGAATTCGAAAAAAAAGGCTTAAGAATAAAATTAGTTGATGAAAAAGGTAATGATGACAACCATAAATTATTAGGAATGAATAGTGATAATGATTATGTTTTACACGGACCATATTTAGATAAAACATTGATTAGAAATTATATAGGATATAATATTACAGGAGAAATAATGGAATATTCACCTAATGTTAGATTTTGTGAAATTTTCATTGATGGTAAATATCAAGGATTATATTTATTAGTAGAAACAGTAAAAGTAAACCAAAACCGTGTCAATATAACAAAATTAAAAAATAATTCTATTGCTACAAGTTATATGCTTGAAATAAATAAAAAAGATGAATTAAAAAATAATGAGTTATATTTAAATAATTTTACTGCATATACCCAAATAAATCCTAAAAATTATTTTATTCAATATCCAACAACTGAAAAAATAAATAATCAAATAATTGATTATATTGAAGAAGATTTATCTGAATTTGAAAAAAGATTATATTCTTATGATTATGATTCAGATACTTTTGGTTATTATAAGGATATTGATATTGACTCATTTGTAAATTATACAGTAATTAATGAATTTTTCTTAAATTATGACGCTGGTAGCAATTCTACGATAATATATAAGGATATAACGGGAAAATATAAATTGGTCTTTTGGGATATGAATAACATATTTGATAATTACTTTGTTGCTTTATTAGATGACAATACATTTTATTTAAATAACAAACCATGGTTTGAAATGCTTTTTAAAGATGAATATTTTACTGATTTAGTTATTGAAAAGTACAAATCTTTGCGAGAAACTTATTTAAATGAAGATTATTTAAATAATTATATCGATGATGTTGTTAATTATTTAGGCCCTGCTATTTATCGAAATTATGTTAGATGGGGAGATTCTTTTACTGATGAAAAAAACTTATTAATTCCTATTGAAAGAAACATTCATTCATATAATGAAGCAATTATGCAACTAAAAAATGCAATAAAAATTCGTGGTGAATTTCTAGATAATCATATTGAAACAATAAAACAGTTTAGTCACGAATCAAAAGTTAAAAATTATAATCCGTAAGAAGGTGAAATATGAAAAAATTTATAATATTAATAATTTTATTAATTTTTTGCTATGTCTTCTATGATTTAGCGTACTATAATTTTGGTTGGTATTTATTTCCTAAAACAGGTGAAACTTTAATAATATCAAAAACTGATCAAAATAATATATATTTAAATGATGAAATCATTGATATAAAAGGAGTTAATTTAACTAGTTCAATTCCTGGAAATTACGATACAGATTATGCTATATCTTATGATACATATATGCGATGGTTTAAGCAAATAAAGGAAATGGGAGCAAATACAATTAGAATTTCAACTATATTTAATGACCAATTTTATAATGCATTTTATGATTATAATAAAGATAATCCTACACCTTTATATTTAATACAGGGAATAGGATTAGACGAATATACACTTTTATCACACTATGATGGTTATGATGATAATTATTACGGAAAACTATTAGAAAAAGGAAAATCGGCAATTGATATTATTCACGGAAGAAAGAAAATGTACATAGGTAAAGATGGACAAGGAGTTTATAAAAAAGATATATCTAATTGGGTATTATCATATATAGTTGGTAGTAGTTGGTATGATACAACGATTGCTTATACAAACAATAAATATAATGATAAATATGAAGGAGAATATTTAAAAACTAAAGAAAATGCAACTGCTTATGAAACAATGTTGACAAAAGTTATGGATAAAATGTTAACATATGAAAAAAATAAATATAATCAAATAAGAACAATATCTTTTATAAACAGTCCTGAAACAGATCCTATAACAGAGATACCATATATAATAACCGATAAAGAAAATGAAATAGATTATTTAAAACCAGATTATTTAAAATATCAATATCATAAAATGGTTTATTTAGATATTTCACATATCGAACAAATAAATGGTTATAATGGATTATTTGCCGCATACAATGTTTATTCATATTATCCAGATTATTTATCATATGAAAAAACGGAATATGAAGATACGTATTATTCTTATTTAGAAAAATTGAATTTATATCATAATATACCAGTAGTTATTACAGAATTTGGCTTTTCAACATCTCGTGCTATAAGTGGTTTGGGTAATTTATATGGAACGCAAGGTGGATTAACAGAAATTGAACAAGGAAATAGTTTAGTTAAAGCATATAATACAATAAAAAAATCAGGTAGTGCGGGAGCAATCGTTTATAATTGGCAAGACTCTTGGAACGAAACAACTTGGAATATTATTGAAAAAGTTGACTTAAATAATATTATTTATTGGAGTGATGCTCAATCTGCTGATCAAGGATTAGGGTTATTGACTTTTGAATCAGATATTTATGTTGACGGCGAAATAAATGATTGGAAGAATATTGATAATTTTATTGAAGATAATTATAAAATGAAAATTCAATATGATAATAAATATATTTATTTTTTAATCGAAGGAGATACTTCTTTACCAATATATATCCCTATTGATATAACACCTAAAAGTGGTAGTAAAAATGGAATTGGATTGACATTTGATAAAGAAGTCGACTTTATAATCTGTTTAGATGATAATCCTAAAATCTTAGTTCAAGAAAGGTATAATGTTTTAAAGGCAATTAATTCTTATGAAGTAGAAAATAAAAATGGTTATATAAATCCACCATTAAAAAACTCTTTACAATTTGATACAATTAATTTACTTTTAGAGCCATTCAATATGTCAATATTTAGTAAAAATTATAATAAATCAACTATATATGAAACAGGAAAATTAAATTTAGGTAATGCGAATCCTAATAGTAACGAATATAATTCTTTGGCTGATTTTTATAAAAAAGATGGGTTAATTGAATTAAGAATACCTTGGCAAATTTTAAACTTTTCAGATCCATCTAATATGTATATTCATGATGATTATTATCAAAACTATGGAGTAGAAAATATTAAAATAAATCAGATGTATGTTGGAATTGGAAATGAAGGAATGATAGAGTTAAGTTCATACAATTTAAAAGGTTGGGATAAATTAGAATACAATGAAAGATTAAAAAAATCATATTATATTTTACAAAAAGAATGGAGGCAACAATGATTACTAATATTATTTATATATATATATTCATATTGCTTTCAATGATAATTTTTAATATTTTATGTGTTTATATTCGAAAATTAAATGATTTTAGTATTGTTAAAAAGCAAAAAAAATTACAATTATTAATAAACAATTATAATGAAAAAAAACTAAAAAGAAAATTAAGACATATTTCATATTTAATTGCATTTTCAAATTGTGAAATAGACAATAAAGAAAAATTAACGCCATTGTTTAATAAATTGACTGATATATATAATAAAAAAAACATAATCGAAAAAACTTACTTTGTTTATGTGTTGAGTAAATTTTCCTTAGCATATAAAAATGATAATAAAATAATAAATTTTTTAATAAATAATAGTTTTAGTAACTCATTATATTTAAGTGAAAATTGCTTAAAAGCCCTATATAAATTAGATAACCCTAAATATATAGTAAAGACATTTTTGAAAATGAATTATGAAAATTGCAATCATCATTATAAATTATTAAGTGATGGATTATTAAATTTTAAAGGAGATAAAAAAGAATTATCTTATATGTTTTTAGATAATTATAACAAATTTAATAATAATTTTCGTTTAGCAATTATTAACTATTTTATCAGAATTGATATTGATTTATCTAAAGAAATGTATAAAATTTTATTAGAGGAAACCAATAAAGAGGTAAAAATATCTTTGTTAAGATATTTTGGTAAACATAAATATGATAAGGCAAAAGATAAACTAATTGAATTTTTAAATGATGATTATGAGTATGCTATTGTGAGTATTCAATCTTTACAAAATTATGATGGTTTAGATGTTGTTGAATCTTTAAAAAAATCACTTACTAGTAGTAATTGGTATGTAAGAAATCGGGCTGCTCGAGGATTAATAAATAGATTATCAAAAGATGAAATAAATAAATTATTAAAAATAGATGATAAATACGCGATTGATGCTTTAAACTATCAAATAGAAATGAGGAATAGAAATGCATGATGTATTAGAAATAGTAAAAATATTTTTAAAAATAGTTGAAATATTCTTTTTACTATATTTGTTTTTCTATTCAGTATACTTATTTTTATCTGCTACGATTGGATCATCTACTTTATTTACAAATCGATATAAAAATAAAATGGAAAATAAAATTAAACACGATTATTATGTTCCTGTATCTATTTTAGTTCCTGCTTATAATGAAGAAAAAACAATAATTAAATCAATTGAATCACTTTTATATTTAGATTATAAATTGTATGAAATTATAATAATAAATGATGGTTCTACTGATAATACCCTAAAAATTTTAATTGATAAATTTAATTTAAATAAAGTTGATTATCCAATTAATAAAAAATTAAAAACACAAAAAATTAATAGTGTTTATGAAAATAATAATCAAATTAAAATTATCGTAATCGATAAAGAAAATGGTGGTAAAGCCGATTCATTAAATGCAGGAATAAATGTTGCAAGATATCCATACTTTGCTACGGTTGATGCTGACTCGTTATTACAAAAAGATTCACTTGAAATGTTAGTAAGACCTGTTTTAGAGGATAATCGAGTTATTGCTTGTGGTGGTTTTGTTAAATTGGCTAACTCTGTAAAATTGGATAAAGGAAATATTGTTAAATATTCGATGGATAATAACGTATTAGTAAATATGCAAATATTAGAATACAATAGAGCATTTTTAGCATCGCGAATTATGCTTGATAAATTTAATGGCAATTTGATTATTTCAGGAGCATTTGGTTTATTTAAAAAAGATATTGCTATTGCAATTGGAGGATATGAGACTAAAACAGTAGGTGAAGATTTTGAAATTGTTGTTAAAATGCATAGGTTTTGTTTAAAAAATAAAATAGATTATTTGATTAAATATGTTCCAGAAGCAATTTGTTGGACACAAGCCCCAAATAATTTAAAAGATTTAATTAAACAACGAAGACGTTGGTATATTGGTTTATTTCAAACTATGGTTAAGCATAAAGAAATTGCTTTTAACATAAAATATAAATGGTTGAGTCTAATTTCTTATAATTATTTTTTGTTTTTTGAATTATTAGCGCCTTTTATTGAAGTGTTTGGATTAATTGCTACAATAATTGCTATTGTATTTAATTTAATTAACTTTAAATTTATGATTTTATTTTTCTTTATCTATGCTTTGTTTGGTGTTATATTATCATTAACGACTTTTTTAGCACAGATTCATGTTTTAAATTTAAGAATAAGTTTTTTAGATTTTATAAAATCAATGTTTATTTGTTTTTTTGAAGTAACTATCTTAAGATTTATTCTTATGGTTGTTAGATTAACATCATTTATTGGATATAAAAATAAAAAATTAAATTGGGATAAATTAGCACGTGAAGAATTAAATAGTTAAGGAGAATATTTTTGAAAAAGTATATTTTAATATTAATAATATTGTTAAGTTTGATGCTATTATTTAAAACTAGAAATGATAGAATATTATATTCTTGGAGTATGGATTACATTGAAAATAGCGATTATGTTAAACTTGATAAAATAATTAAAAAATTAAATATTAATGTTATATATCAAGATTTTTCTAGTGAATATTTAAATAATATAGATAATACTTTTTTAAATAGATTTAATAAAATAAAAATATATCACTTAGCAGGCGATCCAAGTTGGGGACTGGAAAATGGTTCTAAATTTATAATAGAAGAAATAAATAAAGTTGTATTTTATAATAACAATGTAACTAACAAAATAAAAGGAATCGTATTAGATATAGAGCCTTATGCATCAGAAAAATTTGAAAATGCTGATTTTTCAGTTGCTGATTTTTCTATATATATCGAACAAATAGAGAAATCATATTATTATGCTAAAGAAAATCAATTAGAATTTATTTTAGTTATTCCTTATTGGTTTGATGATGTCGATAAGAATTTGTTTGAACAATTAATTACATATACTGATGAAATATCAGTTATGAATTATAACATTAATAAAACAGTCAAAAATATTTCTTATGAAATAGAAATGTGTAAAAAGTACAATAAAAAAATAAATACAATATATGAAATAAATTTTGATAAAGAAGGATATTTTTTAAATTTTGATGATATAAAAAATGATTACAGTAAAATAAAAACACAATATAACAAATTAAATATAGCATATCATCATTATGAAGCGATAAAGATTGATTGATAAAATTAATCTTTTTTTCATAAAATTAATCGAGGGATAATTATGAAAAAATGTAATTTAACTTTATTAATAAGTGTAATAATAATAAGTATTTTTGGTGTTTTAATGATTTATTCTGCTTCTTATATATGGGCAGAATATAAATATGGTAATGCTTTAAAATATGTTAAAAATCAAGGATTATTTTTAATAGTTGGTATTATATTAATGATGATAATAAGTAAAATAGATTATAAAATATATTTAAAAAAATCTAATTTAATATTGATAAGTTGTTTAATTTTATTAATATTAGTTTTAATACCAGGAATTGGTACTGTTAGAAATGGTAGTCGTAGTTGGTTTGGTATTGGTTCATTTGGTATTCAACCTAGTGAGTTTACTAAGTTAGGATTGATGATATTTGTATCTAAGTATTTAGCATGTAATGATAAAACAACTAAAACTTTTAAAGGTATTTTACCTATTTTAGGCTTACTTTTATTAATATTTGGCCTTATTATGTTACAGCCAGATTTTGGAACAGGTACAATAATAGTTATGTCGATAGTGGGGTTATTATTTATTGGTGGTGTTGATTTTAAATATTTTATTAGACTAGGAATTGTTGGAGTAATAGGTGTAGTAGGTTTAATATTAGCGGCTCCTTATCGACTTAGTCGTATATTATCTTTTTTAAATCCTTGGAGTGATCCATTAGGCAGTGGATTTCAAATTATTCAAAGTTTGTATGCTATCGGTCCTGGTGGCTTATTCGGTTTTGGCATAGGTAATTCAAGACAAAAACATTTCTTTTTACCTGAACCACAAACAGATTTCATATTTTCTATAATAAGTGAGGAATTAGGTTTTTTAGGCTGTTTAATAATTATAACTTTATTTGTTATTATTTGTTATAATGGCTTTAAGATATCGCGTAATTGTAATGATTTATTTGGTAAATATTTAGCGTTTGGGATAATCTTTCAAATTGCTTTCCAAGCTTGTTTAAATTTAATGGTAGTAGTTGGTTTAATACCAGTAACAGGGTATGCAAAAAAATGGGAGAAAATAACAAAAGTCGTGGAAGACCTTATAAATAAAGGAAAAAACACGATTTTGTTTTAATAAAAAAATACACAAAAATATCAAAACTAAAGAAATCCCTTATTTTATGGGATTTTTTACAAAAATAAAATAACGATGCATTGTTGGTAAACACAGGAAAGTTTATAACAGTTAATATTTTTAAAATGAAAAGTAATGATACATTAATAATAATAAGTAAAAGAAATAACAATAAACTCTTTTTTATTGTAGTATATATATATAAGTTGACATTTAGTTAATTGTATGATACTATAAACAGCAATTAAAAATCGGATGATTGATTTTGTGATGTAATAAATTTAATTAAGTAAAAATAGTTACTTGTTTGTTTTTTAATCTTTATCAGGAGGAAAAATGAAAAAGTTTAGTATTATTGTTCCATCTCATAATGGTCAAAAATATATTTCTAGATGTTTAAATTCAATTAAGCAACAAACATATTCAAATTATGAAATTATATTTATAAATGATAGTAGTACAGACTATACTTCAGATATTATTCGTTCTAACTTTAATTTTCCAAATATAAAATATTATGAAGTTTCATTTGAAGATATAAGTAAGGTGAGAAATTATGGATTATCAAAAGTTAATGGCGATGCAATAATTTTTGTCGATGTTGATGATTGGATTGAAAAAAGTTTACTTGAAAAATTATCTATAGTTGATAACGAAAATGATATAGTTCGATATCAAGGTATTATGGTTGATAATGATAATAATATTTATGAAGAATATATTACAGATGAATTTTATAATTTTAACGGAATAGAAACGTTAAATAAGTTTGCAAGAGGGTTTGAAATATATAGTCCATCTTGGTTATATGCTTATGACTTTAGATTTTGGGAAAAAAATAATTTTAAATTTCCAGTTGGAATGTTACAAGAAGATTTTGCACTTACATCTTTAATTTTAAGCAAAGCAAAATGTGTTTCTAGTATTCCTTATATTGGATATTATTATTATAAAAGTCAAAACAGTATTATGAGAAATAATAACTATGATAATCAAATAAAAAAAGCATATGATGTTTTAGTACACTGTGATAAATTTTATGAAGATATAATTTTAGGTGTACAAGATGAAACTATAAAGAATAATTTAATTAAATATTATTTAACTATAATTAGACATAAGTTAAATGTACTAAATAGTCCCGAAAAAGAATCTTATGAAAAACAATTAATATTAAGAGAAGAAAGGTGGAAGTAAAATGGAAAATATTAAGGCCTTTTTAAAAGAAAATTATGATGAAGCTATTAAACTAAAAGAAAGGTTTAAGATAACCGAAAATAAGGAATGGGATGCTATTACTATTTTGGCAGAACTTAATGTTCAATTAGGACATTTTAGTTATTTAATTTCAAAGCAAAAAAATTATGGTGAAAATGGTAGAAATATTAATGACTTGGGTGACGAATTATCTGATGTAATTTTACAATTGATTAGCTTATGTTGGAAGTTAGATTTGGATTTTAAAAATTATGATTATAATTACAAATACATAAGATTTGAAAATGTGGCAGAAGCAATATTAAGTTTTAATACGATTTATGGACAAATATCAGAAAAAGTTTTAGAAATTAAAAATTATAGACATTATAAAATAAGATATGGGTATGCAAAGGAAGAATATTTTTTATATTTTAATATAGCTAGATTATTTGAAATTATTTTTTCTGTTGCTTGTGATTTAGATTTAAAAATGTTTAATGAATTTAAAAAAATGATTTTAGATGCATCAAAGTTTTTGGATAATTACGAGAAAAAAGAGACACCAAAATTTTATCCAGTTGTAGATGTTCATGCTACTTGGCTAGTATTAAATCCGATTCAAGGATGCCCAAAACAATGCAAATATTGTTTTTTAAAGGAAAGAGGATTGAATAAAATTCAACCTATTATGTTAGCAAGCCCTGAAAAAGCAGTTGATTTATTGTTATCGAGTAAATTTTATATTAAAGATATGCCTTTATGCTTATTTTCGCAAACTGATGCATTTTCTACATCTGATAATATAGAATATTTAAAACAGTTGATAGAAATATTAATGGAAAGAAAAATAAAAAATCCTATAGTTTTTATAACAAAGTGTAAAATTCCGGAAGAATTTATAGATTTTATTGATAACTATGAGAAACAGGGACATAATTTTTTGTTTTTTTTAAGTTATTCAGGGTTAGATAAAAATATCGAATTGGGAGTAAATAAAGAGATAATTGAAAATAATTTTATCAAATTATCAGAAAGGGGAAAGAAGATAATTCATTATTGGAGACCTTTTATTCCACAAAATTCCAAAAATGAAGAAGTAAAAAAAATATATGATTTTGTAAAAAAATATTGTATTGCTTCTGTTGCAATAGGTTTAAAGACTACAAATGATATTATAGATAATATAGAATGGGATGATTTAAAGAATAACCGTAAAGAAGCATTGCAATCTGATAATGTATGGAATAAGGAAGCATATGATTATCTATGGAATAATTTAGCAAAAAATAAAGATTATCCTATTTTTCAAACTACAAGCTGTGCATTAGGATATGCATTAGGACAGGCTGATAGAAAATTTTTCTATAATACTGATATATGTATTAATTGTAATAATTGTCCATTAGTTCAACGAAATCGTTGTAAAGAAAAATTTGAGCATTTTAAGTTTCCAGATAAAAAGTATATTAAATATTTAATAGAAAAACTTGACAAAAATATAGATATAGATAAAATTGATTTTATAGATAAAACAGTAATTATTAAGGATTTGCAATTAAATTTTAATGAAATTTCATTTTTAACTGAAAAACTAGGTGTTAAAATTGTGGTTGTAAAGAAAGAAAATGATTATTATTGGAATACATCTATAAATAATGCAACAATTTTAAAAATTTAGTTAATAAAGTATATAAAATGGCTTATTTTTCTGTAGAAAGTATTTTGAAAAAACAAAAAATATTTTTGGCTGATGATGAAATTTCATTTTTTCTCATTTATATTTTATGAAAGAGAATATTTGAATTAATTAAAGCTGATAAATCATAGTAAAATTTGTGGGAGGAATAATGAAAAAATTACAAATAGGGATTAATGATAAAAATTTAAAATATGATTTCCGTGAAATGTGTTTTGGAATTTATGTTAAAGATAAAAAAATATATTTAACTCAAAAAAAAGGAGAAATTTCATTAATAGGTGGCGGTAAAGAAATTGGTGAAACATTTCAAGAATGTTTATATAGAGAATTTTTAGAAGAAAGTGGTTGTAAGTTAAAAAAAATTAAACATTTTTGCTCAATAGACTGTTTTTGGATTACTAGAAATAAAAAGTATATGGAATCACTAGCACATATTTTTTTAGTAGATATAGAAGATAATATAAATAAACCATTAGAAAAAGAATCAGAATTAGTTATAATAGATATACATAATGCTTTAGACTATTTAGACTTACCTTATCAAAGAAAAGCATTGGAATTATATCTTGCTAAGTATGGAAATTTGCTATGAATTTATATGATTTAATTTCTAAAATGATTACAGATGAATATAATGTTAGATTATCTCAAAAAGAATTTGATGTTATATGTCATCAATATCAAATAAGTGCTAGTGAGTTGAAAAAATATGTTAGTATGATTAGTAAACATAAATATTTGAAAAAATTAGATATACAAGATGATATAAAAAGATATCATAGTTGTCGAGAAAATGATATGGCTTTTGTTTTTCAATTTGAAAAAATTTTAAATAATGAGAAAATTCAAGAAATTTTGCAATTGATTCAAAATAGAAATTTTAGCTTTGATTTAAGAAAAATAGGTATTAATGCCATTACTTGGGCAGACACACAATTATTTTTACAATCTTTACTTTTACAAAAAATGTATTGTTTTTTGATAATGAATCAAAATGAAATTTACGATTATGAGTTTGTAGAAAACTATTTGGATAAAATTATAACCAACTGTAAAATATCGGTAAATTTTGAAGATTTATTATATAGATGCGATGATATTTTATTGAAAAATATAGTTTCAAAAGCAAATTTTAAAAAAGATGAATTTTTAACAATGATAAAGCAGAATTTTATAGATAAGGGATATTGTTTTCATGGATTTAATAGTCAATTTGAAAGTCAAATTCTAAAATATGGACTTTCTGGTTCTTTAAATTGTTGTGATACATATGAAATGTTAAAAATAGATAATATTTTTAGAAATTATGATATGAATGGTGTTTTTCAACAAAATTGGAGTTACCAACAAAATCCTAATTTTTTTACTACTGATAATTTTGGCGCTGCCTATTATTATTCTGTATTATCACCTGTTTTTATGTCAAGACTTGTTAGCAATGGAAATTATATGTCTAATGAAATTTTATTTGATAGAACAGCTTTTATTCAAAGAGATTTGAATGCTTGTATCAATAATATAAATGCATTGCTAATACAATATAATGTGCTACAAACTGATAGTGATTATATCAAGAAATACCTAAAGAATTATTTAGAATTTCTATTTAAAGATAAAGATAATTTAAAAATTGCTTTTTTTCCTCGTCATGATATAAATAGAGATTTTTCTGATAATTATGATAAAGCAACAATGATGCAAAGTGAATTATCAGTTGAAGAATTATTAAAAATTGCTTTAAAACCTTCATTTGAAATTGATAGACATCAAAATACAACATATGATTCCAGTATTATAAGTTCAATTACTATTCCAAATTATGCAAAAAGTTTAATTAAAAAAAGAAATTAAAATTTAATTAATTTCTTAACTTTTTCCAATGTTTGTTGTTCATTGTAATTGGCTGTATTAATTTTGTAAACTGGCATAAAATTACTTGCTTGCTCTAATCTATAATCAAATTCTTCTAATAATGATTTATATAAATGTAACAATACTACTCTATCATTTAAATCATCCTTCCGTCTTTCCAATAGTAATTCTTGTGGTGCATATAAATATATAATACTAGAATTATTTCTAGTATACAATTTAAGTAATTTTAAATAATTTTGTTCAGAAATTTTTGTTTTATTACTTAATATTTTTCCATAAACCATTACACTTATAAAAGAACGATCCATTACTGAATTAATTGATGATTTATCAAAAGTGTCTACATATTTATAATAAAAATTTTTAAAATCATTGTTTGGAATTACTAATTGTTTTCCTTGTTTAGTCAAATTAGTTATTAAAGTTGTTTTTCCACAACCATCTAAACCTTCAACAATAATCATATATATCGCTTCCTTGATGATATATATTAACATAATTTAAATAAAATATCAACGTAAAAGAGGTGTATGTTATGCAAGAAAAAATAGCATTGATATCAGATGTTCATGCTAATTTAGAAGCTTTAAAAGCAGTTCTTATGGATATAAAGAAACATAATATAAAAATAATTTATTCTTTAGGTGATATTATCGGACTTGGTAATCGTCCTAGTGAATGTTTAAAGTTAATTATAGAAAATAATATTATAAATATTCTAGGAAATGCTGAAGAATATGTAATATTTGGTGCTGATAGTTTTGATTATTTAAAAAAATATAATATTGCACGTTATTATAATGCTATATGGACAAAAGAAAAATTAACAAGTGATCAAATTTGTGCGTTACAGAGAATGCCGCATTCAATAGATATTGAAATTGGAAATCAAAAGATTGCGTTGTGCCATTTTCCTATTGATGTACGATATGATTATTCTGGTGTATGGAAATATAATGGTGAAGATGTTAGTTCTTTTTTTGAAACCAACACCCAAAAAGATGTGAGGTTTTCTAATTATCAAATACCGCTTTTAATATCATCAAAGAACGACCCATTATTTGGTGGAAAAAGAATAGATGAATACAATTGTATAATTTATGGACATTATCATTTTTTTAGAAAACATATAAAAAATAATATAATTTTTTATTCACTCAATGGAACTGGTGTAGCAATTGATAAACAAGCAATATATTATGTTTTAGAAAATGTTAATAATAGAATTATTCTTACAGAAAACAAAGTTGATTATGACTATAAAAAATTGCATTATGAGTTAAATAATACTGATTATCCTAATAAAGAAACATTTGAAAAATATATTAAAAAATTATGATATAATTAATTATAGAAAAGAGGAGTAATTATGGATGAAAAAGATATTGAAAAAGCAAAAAACGATTTAAGAGTTAAATTTAATTATTTAATCAACAATAAAATTAATACTTTTTCTGCTATACCTGAAGATAATATGAGTAAAATAATAATTTATTGTCATGGGTTAGGTAGTAACAAAACGTGGGCAACTAGATTTTATGATAATTTATTAAAAAATAAAATTGGTATTATTTCTTTTGATTTTCCTGGTCATGGAGAAGATAAAACAGATTTTTCACTTTTTACTTTGAATTTATGTATAAAATACCTGGAAGAAATGATTACATATGTAAAAACAAAGTATGATGTACCTATATATTTGTTTGGATGTAGTTTTGGTGGTTTTGTAATTTTAAATAAATTAATAAAGAATAGTGAAAATATAGAAAAAACAATGTTAATGTGCCCAGCTATTAATTTTTGTGAGATTATGGAAAATAAATCGGGAATATCAATTGATTATTTTAATACTAATGAATTTATGCCTTTGTATAATAATATTAAAATATATAAAGATGCTTATCTTCAGTTTAAAAATGGCGATAATGTTGTTAAAAATTATGATTTTCAAAATATTTCAATAATTCATGGGACATCTGATAAAACTGTTCTTTATAAAGATATTAGTGATTTTTGTAAGAAGAATAATTTGAAATTAACAACTATTGAAGATGGAAAACATGAACTATATAATTATGATAATGAAATTGTTAATTTTTTATTGAAAGATATTAATGAATAATATTTAAAATTGAGGGGGGAAATGTTAATGAGTAAAGTGATTCATATAAGTGAATCTGATGTTAATTTAAAGCATAAATTAATTAATATATTTTTACAAAATCAAGAATCAATTGTAGCTTTAGATAATGAGCAATTCATAACTTACGATTCTTTTATAAATAATATTCGTAATGGCAGTGATTTAAAAATTACATTTGATGAATTGTCTATATATACAAAAGAAAAAAATGATAAAGATAATAGTGATTGGAAGAATACATCAATTGATTTAACTAGGTGGAAATGTTTATATGCTAATAATGATAAAATTATTAATTATTTAAGAAGCAGAAAACCGAAAAAAGTTTTTGTTAGGGGTGGATTATCACAAGAATTATTTAATTACATAAATGTTTATGGTAATGAATTCTCTACTTCTATTATTCCTATTGATTATGATAATTATTTAAGTTCTCTTTTAGAAGAAAATTTATTATTAATAGATACAGATTTATTTTCAATGGATTTAAAACAAGAGATAAATAGACATTGTAGACTTGATAAAGAATTATCTTCTAGTATATTAAATATAAATGAATTATGTAATGAATCAGAAATATATTATTTTGTTAATAGTTTTTTAAAAGATAAATCTTTTGAAACTTATGTGTTTGAATTTCCAGATAATGACCAGTTCACAGAATTGACATTCACAGAACAGTTGAGAATGAAAGCTAAAGTTAATTATATATATTACCTTAGTAATTGTATGAATGATCCTGAAATAAGAAATTTAGTAAAAACAGTTATGGGTGATTTATTTACTGAAGATTATATAGACAAGAAGAATTTATCTCCCGGAACTATATTAAAAAATGGTATTTGTAGATTGGCAGATTCTAATAATGATTTTTGTAAAAGTATTAATGGAATTAGATATACTACAGATAAAATTTATGATTATGCATTTGATATTAATATATTTGGTCCTTGTATGGTATATGGTGCTTTAGTAGATGATAAACATACTATAGCAAGTTATTTACAGAGAAAAGTTAATATTGATAATATGGATTATTCAGTTAATAATTACGGCTTAAGAGCCATGGAATTACCTGAACAAATAAGGATTGCTGACAATGTAAATATAAAAAATGGTGATAAAATGATTTTTATTATTTCAACAGAAGAAAAAGAAAAACTTGCTAAATTAGGTTTTACTGATGTAGAAACTTTATTGCCTATTTTTAATAATAGTACTTTACACAATTATTTTCTTGACAAACCAGCGCATTGTAATCATGTTGCAAATGGATATATTGCTGATTATATATATGATAAGATTAAGAAGAACTTATTAGCGATTAATCCTCAAAATAAAGAAAGTGCAATTCTTATAAAAAGAAATCAAAAAAGAAATGTATTTTCAAATAATAAATTTATTGATGAATATTTGTCTATGTTAAAAAGCTTAGATATACCAGATGGTCCAAATGGTGCAATATTAATGAATTGTAATCCATTTACTTATGGACATTATAATTTAATAAAATATGCTTCTGAACAAGTAGAAAAATTATTTGTTATAGTAGTTCAAGATGATAAATCTGTATTTAAGTTTAATGATAGATTTAAAATGGTACAGAATGGTTGCAAAGATTTTTCTAATGTTATAGTTATTCCAAGTGGAAAAATATTTGGTTCTTCAATGATTTTTCCAGAGTACTTTAATAGAGAAGAAAAAACTGATGTTACTATAGATGTATCACTAGATAGAGAAATATTTACTGATTATATAGCTCCTATATTAAATGTTAAAAAGAGATTTATTGGAGAAGAAAAAACTGATATTATTACTGCATCATATAATAGAGAATTAAAAAAAAATTTACCTTTATATGGTATTGAAGTTATTGAGATACCTAGATTTACTGATCAAAATGGTCAAGCCATTAGTGCAAAAGTTGTAAGAAATGCTCTAGAAAATAATGATTGGGATACAATTTATCAATTAGTTCCACCAACTACAATAAGTGTGTTACAAAATTATAGTAATGATATCAGAGAAGGTAAAGTTAAAGAAAAAAAACTTCAAAAAAATATTTTTGATTAAACTATAAATAGTATACCAAAAGAATATTGAACTAATTTGGTAAGTTAGAATAAAAAGAGTCTAAATTTTTAGATTCTTTTTTTGCATATTTTTTTTATTATAAAATAAGTTTTATCGAGGGGAAAATAATATGATAAATCAACTTAAAAATGATTCACATTTTAATATTGAGTATAGTTTTAATGAAGAAGGCAAAAAATTAAAAGAAATAATAGAAGAGTTATTCTTATTAAATTTAAAAGAATTAAATATATAAAATAATATAAAAGTTATGAGATTTTGGTAAAAAATATGATTAAATAATGATATAATTATAGAAGCATTAGAAGTTTTAAAAAAAGAAAGGGAAAACAATATGGATAAAAATGTAAGACCATATAAACAAAGAGGAGATACTTGTGCTATTGTTTGTATGATGATGGTATTAGAGTATTATAAAGTTATTTCAAAAGCAAATTGGTATGATGAGAGAAGGTTATATAGAATATTTGGTTCAAAGTATATGAGTGGAACTCCATTTTCAGCATTAGCATTTTATATGGCCAAGAATGGATTAGAGACAACAATTTATCATGAAAATAAAGAACTATTTAAAAATGATCAAGGAACTATTAATAGTGATAATTTTGAACTTGCAATGTCTGAATATAAAGAATATTTAAACTATGCAGAAAATAAAGGTGCAAAAGTTGTAAATGGTGTGAATATAACTATTAATTTATTAAAACAAAAATTGCAAGACGGTAATTTAGTAATATTGGCAGGTGAGATTCCTGGTGGATATCATGCAGTTTTACTTACAGGATATGATGAATATGGATTTAAAGTATGTGATCCACTATATAAAACAAAGCAGAATAGGACGTTTAATGAAATAGAAAACTTTATGAATACAAGTATAGGAAAATGGTTTATAAGTGTTAATGATAAAACTAAAGAAAAAGAAAATTTAATTAATAATTTAGATAATTTTAATGAAGAAGCTCAAAGTTTTATGAAAAATCAGAAAAAGGAAGGTAGATTATGAAAATAATAGATAAGATTATTAGTGAAGATAAATTATCAGCTAAAGTTTTGCAAGCAACG